>JBOGYB010000001.1:0-19027 GCA_050696555.1 Solirubrobacteraceae bacterium
AGCTTGGATAGAAGAAGTTCGCTGCCGACTCGTAATCTTGATACTGCAGTGCTTTCCAGAATTCGAGGAGCGTCTTCACGCCCGGGTCATCCGAGGCATGGATTTCTGTCTCGCTTACCAAGTTGGCGCCCAGCGGCTTGGCGCTGCGCAGGATGCTAATGCCGCTGAGCTGTCGCGCTTCGTGTACTTCCCCGTTGCCGCAGCCGGCTATTGCGAGTGGGGTGCAGCAGGCCGTGACAGCCACGACAGTGGCGAGCTTGATGCTCTTCATGCGGAATGGAGGCCAAAGCGCCGGCAAGACTCAGCTTTCTATCAGGCAGGGCGGATCGACCGCTCCGCGCCGAAAGCTGACTAAACCCTTTTCCGCGTGGGCTCGCTGTAGAGTCATGGCCCGACACGCCGGTTCTCGGCGATCGCTCTGTCCAGCCGCGGTTTTGGGAGCGCCCGCTTGGCCATCGCCGAACGCCTCGTCCTGAGCCTCACGCTTGCATTGGCGACCGTTTACCTGGCCACCCCGGTAGCAATAGCCGTCGCCGAGCGCTTCGGTTTCTACGACGAGCCGATCGGCTACAAGGCCCACTCGCGGCCGACCCCATATCTGGGCGGCGCGGCGGTAATGACGGGTTTCCTCGTTGCCCTGCTGATTGCCGGCGACTGGGACAGGTCGCTGCCGGTGATCGGGGGTGTCGCAACGATGTGGATCGTCGGGACGGTCGACGACCGGCGCACGGTCTCTCCGTGGCTACGGGTGGCGATCGAGCTTGGGCTCGCCTGGATGGTTTGGCACGCCGGCCTGGGTTTTGAGCTGCACGTGGGCGGCGGCGTCGACCTTGCCGTCACGGCCGTGTGGCTCGTCGGCGTCATCAACGCCTTCAACCTGTTCGACAACATGGACGGTGCTGCCGGCACGATGGCGCTGGTCGTCTGCGCTGGCGCGGCGATCCTTGGCGTCGTCCAAGCCGACGCCTGGCTTGCGGTCGCCGCCGCATCGCTCAGCGGCGCCTGCCTGGGATTCCTGCCCCGGAACCTGTCGTTTCCCGCGCGCATCTTTCTCGGCGACGGGGGCAGCATGCCAATTGGCTTCGTCGTCGCGGTGCTCGTCATGTCCGCCGCGACGGCCTCCGCGCCGGGCTGGCGATCGCTGCCGGTGGCGCTTCTGCTCGTTGGGCTTCCCGCGCTGGACACGGCGCTCGTGATCGTCTCGCGCCGACGCCGGGGTGCCCCCGTGCTCGCAGGTGGCAAAGACCACCTCACGCATCGTACCCGCCGTCTGCTGCCGAACGCCCGGGCGGTGGCGCTCGGCCTGGGCGCGGTGCAAGCCGTGGTCTGCGTCGTCGCGGTGCTCGCCACGCAGGGCGGCTCGTCCTTTGTCGTGGTCGCCGCCGCTCTGTATGCGATCGCCATGTTGTGCGCGGTCGCCGCTTTCGAGTCGCGCGCGGTCGCACACGAGGAGGCAGGTCCCACCCCAGCGCTTCCCGTGCGCCCTTCACCGATGGCTAGAGAGCCCTCGGCTTCATCGGAGGCTCCAGCACCGGCGTCGCCCCGCGACCTTACCCCCCAGGCGGTGTCCCTGCTTGCCCTGCTCGGGCTCGGCGCCGGTCTCAGCCCGTTCTGGTTTGGCTACTACGGCAGCGCGGTATGGGTGCCTGCCGGACTGGGGATCGTCGTGTTGTGCGCGATCGCCTGCATAGCGCGCCCGATGCGCCCACCTGGCCCAGCCGTGCTCGCCGTGTTCGCCGTGCTCGGCCTCGGGGTCTGGTCGCTGTGCTCCACGGCGTGGACGGAATCGGTCGAGGGCGCGATCACCGAAGGCAATCGCTGGCTCGTGTACGGAGCGCTACTGATGTTGATAGTGGTGCTCGTGCGCAGCGAGCGTCGCGCACTCGTGCTCCTGGCCGCCGCCGCCGCGGGCGTGGTTGCCGTCGCTCTATCCGTGCTTGGCGGCCTGCTCGGCCATGATCCGGCGGCGTTGTTCCTCGGAGGCCGGTTGAACTCGCCGCTTGGCTACATCAACGGAGAGGGTTGCCTGTTCGGCATCGGCTTCTGGTTGTGTCTGGCGGCCGCCCAGTCTCGCCGCGCGCTGATCGCCGGCCCGGCGGCGGCGATGGCGACGTTGATGGCGTGCCTGGCACTGCTCACCCAGTCCCGTGGAACAGCTCTGGCGATCTTGGCGGTCATGGGGGTGGTGATGGCGTGTGTGCCCGGGCGGGCACGTCGCGCCTACGCGCTGCTGTTGGTTGGCGGCGGACTGGCGCTCGCGGCGCCCTCGCTGCTGCACGTGTACTCGAGCGTCTCAGCGGGCACGGTATCGACAGTGGCCGCCCACGCGGCGGCCCGGACGGCGCTCGGCGCCGCGCTCGCGGCGGGTGCGGCGTGGGGCCTGCTCACGGCGGCCTGGGGTCTGCTCGAGTCGCGGCCGGGCGCCCTACGCGCTGCCCGCACTGCCGCGCTGATCGCACTGGCGGTTCCGTCGCTCGCGGCCGTCGCTCTCGCGCTCGCCGACGCCGGCATGATCGAGCATGAAGCACGCGCCCAGTGGAGTGCGTTCGTTCATCTGAGCGCCTCCGAAGACAGCGTGTCCCCGTCACGCGCTCCGTCCGTCAGCACGCGCAGGGTCGCCTCCGTCGCTCCCGTCGAAGGCCGCTCGCGCCTGCTCTCCGGCGGCGGCAATCGTTACGACTACTGGCGTATCGCCTGGCGGCTTTGGACCGAACACCCGATCGTCGGGGTGGGCGGCGACGGCTACAGCCGCTACTACTACGAACGCCGCGCCACCACCGAGGACATAGACCAGCCGCATTCACTCGAGCTGCAGGCGCTATCCGAGCTAGGAGCGGTCGGTGGGCTGCTGCTGGCTTGCTTGCTGGGAGCGGTTTGCTGGGGCTTGGCGCGAACCAGCAGGGCCGCGCGCGGGTCCCCCCGCGCCCGCATTCTCGCGGTTGCGGGGACGGGCGCGTTTGGGGTATGGCTAGGACAGGCAAGCGTCGATTGGATGCACCGGCTGCCCGGCCTGACGGCCATCGCGCTTGCCGGTGCGGCGGCGCTCGTGTGGCGTGGGTCCATCCCAACAGAACGACCGGCGCACACCGCTCGGCTGCCGGTAGTCCGTCTGCTTGACGGCCGGCGTGCCCTGACCGTGGTAGCGGCGGCGGCGATCGCGACCCTGGTAGTCGCCGGAGGCAGCCTCACTCGCCAGGGTCTGGCTCAGATCTACGCCAAACGCGCAGCCGGAGAGCTCACCGCGCGCCCGACCGCCGCGGTATCAGATGCCGACAGCTCCCTGGACCTCGACGCCGACGCGACCGACACGTACTACGCCAAGGCCGCGGCGCTCGCCCGCTTCGACCGATCGACCGCTGTGGACGCGACGCTGCGTGCCGCTCTCGCCCTCGAACCGCGCAACTTCGTCACCTGGGCGTTGCTTGGTGATGTTGCTGTACGCCGACGCGACTTCGCGGCGGCTTCGCACTACTACAGTCGCGCTCACGCCCTCAACCCCCTGAACCCCACGCTGAGCCAACTCGCCGGCAGCCCGCAGAGCGCTCTCCGCTAGTCCTACCGCTATTCTCGCCCGCGTGGGTATCACGATCGTCCGGCGGGCAGCAGCCGCACTCCTCGCGGCGGTTGCGGTCTCTTTCGCTGTCTGTACGACTGCCGTGGCTCTCGAACCAGGCGTGCACGTCGATCCTGGCTCCCCCGCCGCCAAGGAGTATGCGCTGCCGCTCAACCAAGCGCGGCAGACCGGACAGGGAAGCGCGGCGCGCGGGGGCTCCTCCGGCGGGCTGTTCGGAGCGGGCATCTCGCCGGCGAGCTCGCGGGCCGGCTCATCGCGTGTCGTGGGCCACGAGGATGGCTCGGGACCGGTAGGGGATGCCGGCGTGCGCGGTCGCCGCACGCCCACGCCTTTCACGCCGCCGGCGACCGCTCCCCGGACTCCGGCGCGCCAGGGTTCCTCGCGTGGCAATGCCGGGTCGAGCGTGGCATTGCTCGGAGGGGGCGTGCTTGTGCTTGTGCTCGGAGCCTTCCTAGGCGTGGTATTGCGCGGTCGCCGTACCACCGCTCATCTGAGCTAGCGGCGTTGCTCCATCACCCGGACTGTGTAGGCTCACCGAAATTTGTCCGTGCGCGCCCGAGGCGAGTCTTATGGCGCCTAGCGTTTGCGGCCTATACCGCGCGGAAGGGCTAAATGCGATTTCTCATAACCGGTGGCGCCGGCTTCATCGGGTCTCATCTCGCCGAGTTGATGTTGGAACGCGGCCATCGCGTCCATGCGCTGGACGATCTCTCGACGGGAAGCATCGAGAACATTCGCCATCTGAAGAGCCGTTCCGGCTTCGACTACACGATCGGCTCCTCCTCGGACTCTCCGCTCGTCGCCGAGCTTGTCGACGAGTCCGACCGCGTGGTGCATCTGGCCGCCGCCGTCGGCGTCAGTCTCGTTGTGGAGAGCCCCGTCCGCACCATCGAAACCAATCTGCGTTGCACCGAGGTGGTGCTCGAGCGAGCCGCCAAGAAGCAAAAGCCGGTGCTGGTCGCCTCGACCAGCGAGGTCTACGGCAAGAGCGAGGCGCTCCCTTTCAAAGAGGACGGCGACCTGCAGATGGGCGCGACCAATGTCGGGCGGTGGGCTTACGCGTGCTCGAAGGCGATCGACGAGTTCCTGGCGATCGCCTACTGGAAGGAGCACGGTCTGCCGACCGTGGTGGTGCGGCTGTTCAACACCGTAGGTCCGCGCCAGACCGGCCGCTACGGGATGGTGGTGCCCCGCTTCGTCGCTCAGGCTCTGGCTGGAGAGCCGTTGACCGTATATGGAGACGGTGGGCAGAGCCGCTGCTTCTGCCACGTCGCCGACGTCGTGGAGGCACTGCTCGGGCTGGCTCTCGACGATCGCGCGCACGGTGAGGTCTTCAACGTTGGCGCCACCGAGGAGATCTCGATGAGCGAGTTCGCTGCCAGGGTCATTGAGCTGACCAAGTCCAGTTCGACCATCTCCCACATCCCTTACGACGAGGTCTTCGAAGAGGGCTTCGAGGACATGTACAGGCGCGTGCCCGACACGGCCAAGGTGAGCGAGCTACTCGGCTGGTATCCGCGTCGCTCGCTCGAGCGGATCGTCCTGGATGTGGTTGGGCAACAACAGGGTGTGACGAACCTTCAAGGGGCCGGCGAGCCCTCTGTGCGCCGGGTCCGAGCGTAAACGCCGCGCAACCGATTTGCCGCCGTCATCGTGAGCGCCCCACAGCGTCGTCCGTGTTCGCTACATTGCTAGGACCAGAGAAAGGAGGTGGTCCTACGTTGACTGACAGTACTTGCGGGACTCTGGAGGTGGCCGGCCGTTAGGCCGATTCACTCGGCTGGACCCGCCTAGCGGAATCCAACCCGGGCCACCATCGCGAAGGCCATAGTCGGACTTGTCCCTCCGACTCGCAGCGCCAAAAACCGTGCGAGCTCGCGCGTGCTTGGCGATGCGAAACCGATGCGATCGTGTCCAGCAAAGTTGCAAGCGGAGGGCGCCTGGTCGAGGGCGTCCTCCGTGTTTAAGGCTCACGCGCACGCCAAGCCGACGCGGGATTTGGGTGGGCTTCAGGCGGCCGCGGGGAGATACTGACGCCAGGCCGCCGGGATAGTGGGGGAGGCGACGTGGATGAAGATCTCGGCGCGTGGGGTGCGGGGCTTGTGGCGGGGGTGCATACCCGCTTGACGGGGCAACAGGTCGCCCTTGCGCCGGTTGCACGGGGCGCAGGAAGCCACGATGTTGTCCCAGCTTGACGTGCCACCCTTCGAGCGAGGGATGACGTGGTCGACCGTGAGGGATGAGCGGGAGCCGCAGTACTGACAGGCCCAACCGTCACGGGCGAACACGGCGCGACGGGTGATCTTGCGGCGGTGGGTGTCGCGGGGTACGTGCACGTAGGAGACGAGCCGGATGACGACAGGCCGCGCGAGCGTGGAGGTCTCTGAGTGAAGCTCCCACAGTCCACGCTCGATCAGCTCTGCCTTCTCCTTCAAAAGCAGCACCACGGCGCGCCTCACCGAGCAGACGTTGATGGGCTCGTAGGTGGCGTTGAGGACGAGCACCCGGCCACCCATCGTCGTAGTCGACGATGAGCTCGGTCCGTGCCGCTGGTGCTCTGCGGGCGGCACGGACCCCACTGGCTCTGTGGGCACCGTGCTTTCCATCTCCGGGGCGGAGTGTAGCGGTCCCTTGGCCCGATTTGCTGCCCTGGTGACGCGCAGAAGCGCGTCACGACGCTTGTTCGGGGGGCTTCCGCCTGCGCCGGGGGCGGCGAAGGCGCGCGTTTCAAGCAGTCGGATAGGACCCAAAGATGCGCACGCGCTCACACATTCCGCGCAGGCCCGCGAGCGCGTCGGAGACGCGCGCCTCCTCCAACGAACCCCGCAGGTCGAGGAAGAACATGTAGTGGCCAAGCCGCTCGCGCATCGGGCGCGACTCGATCTTCGTGAGGTTTATCTCCCGCTTGCCGAACTGATCCAGACAGCGCACCAGCCAGCCGGCGCGGTCGGCGCCGGCGCCCCAGAACACGAGCGATGTCTTACGCTCGGGGCCCGGGGGTTCGCGCAAAGGGGGTTTGCCCAGGGTGGAGTCCTCGCGCGCGAGCCACACGAAGCGGGTCTCGTTGTCCTCGCGATCCTGGATGCCCTCGGCGATGACTGTGCATCCGTAGAGATTGGCCGCGAGCCGCGTTCCGATCGCCGCCCACCCGCCGCTCTTCTCCTGGGCGACGAGTCGCACCGCCTCGGCGGTGGAGCTGGAGGCGACGATGTGAGCATGGGGGACCCGCTCGTGCAGGAAGCGCGTGCACTGCCCGGGCACATGAGGGTGGGAGACAATCGTCTCGACGGCCTCGAGGTCCAGCGACCCCGCCCCAATCAGGTAGTGGCGCACGGGGAGCACCGCCTCGCCCACGATCGCCACGTCGGATGCCTCGCCTGCGAGGGTGTCGAGGGTGACCGTCACCGACCCCTCGATGGAGTTCTCGATCGGCACCAGAGCCCACTCCACCGTGCGGTTTTGCACCGCCATAACCGCGCCCCTGATGGTGTCGATCGGGACCGCCTTAACGGCCGTGGAGTCGACGCTCCCGAGTAGTGCCTCCTCGCTGAATGTGCCTTCCGGCCCGAGATAACCGGCGCCGGGGAGTGAGGGGGTGGGGGCCATCAAGCGGGTACGTCGCGGCCGTCCACCACGCGCGCGACGGCGGATGCCTGCCCAGACGAGCGCTCTGAAGTGAGCGCGGTGTGCACGGCCTCCGCCTCCTCCGGGGAGAGCTCCAGCTCGCTGTGGCCCTCGGTGACCTGCTTGGCGTACACGCGTGCCTGATCGCGGTGGTGGATGCACGAGAGCACCACACCGGAGTGGCGCTCGTCGAGCAGGGCGATCGACACCGACTGCTGGCCGGAGAGCTCGTTGTAGGCGTCGTAGCGCACGAGCGCGCGGTGGGAGATCGCGCCCGCGAGACCTGTCTCCACGCCGTCGAGACGGGAATCGAGCCTGGTGGCGACGTCCCCGACATACTCCTGAAGCGCTTCGAAAGCCTCCTGGAGTGAAGCGCCGTGTGCGACGAGGTCGCGGTCGGTGCCCTCTCCGAGCACCACCTTCTGTGCCCTGCGCATACGGCGCATCGCTCGCATCAGCACAAGGCATGTGATCAGGGCGAGTACCGCCACCGCGAGGGCGGCAAGCGCGACGATTCCCAGCGTGTCGGTGAGCGATGTGGCGGCCATCGACACAAGTTAGCCGCTGGGGTGGGTGGGTCGTCTCCGCACGGGATTACTTCCCGAAGATCACCAGGTATGTGCCCTTGTTGTTTTCGGTGTCGCCCTCGCCGGGAACCGGCTCGATATTGACGCTCACGCGCGACGCCGCGCCGAGCGCGACGCCGGTCACAGGGATATCGACGTTGGAGGTACTGCCCGGTTCGGTCTTGTCGATCAGGTGCGACGCGGTGAGCGTCTTGCCTTCGCTGGTTACAGCGATGTCCACCTTCACGCTCGTCTGGGGGTTGGAGCCCGCGTTTTCCACCATCACGGTGAACGTGGGGTTGGCGCCGCCGCTGACATGGTTGAGCGTGGGGGAGGGAGCGAGGGTGTTGGCGCCGACGCTCACCCCCTTGAGCGCGTGGCCGTGGGTGCCGGGGGCGATCGCGCCCGTACCTGCGCTGGTTTGGCCCGAGAGCTTTGCCTGCACGGTGGCGGTTTGCAGCCACCCCAGGTTGGGGAGGAAATGGCTCGCGGAGGTCGCCTCTCCAGTGATGTCGTTGGCGGCCAGGGTTTGCTGGATGAGGGGCACCACTCGCTGGGAGTAGACGACGTCGGAGGCAAGGAAGATCTCCATCCCGCCGGCGATCGAGGTGGTGGCCTGCTGCGCCTGCCCGCCTAGCGCGGCGCGGACGAGGTTGGCGACCTTCGCGAGCCCTTCCACGCGCAGGTCGAGTGCCAGCAGGAAGTTGCGCTGGGCTGAGGTCATGCCGCTGGGGACGGACAGCCCTTTGGCCTGCGTGGCCTGTTCTTCGGCTTGCATGCGCAACTGGTTGACCTGCGAGCTCACGTCGAGCGCCGACTTGCCCGCGGCGCCCGCGAGCGTGGCGAACAGCGGGCGCGCCACCTGCGCTTGGGATTCCTGGGCGATCTTGGAGACGTTCGTGTTGTAGTCCTTGAGGGCCTGCTCTTTGCCCCGCTTGAGGCAACCGTTGACTAGCAGGACGATCACGATCAGCAGCACCACGCCGACGCCCGCGGCGATGCGGCGGCGCACCATCATCGCGTGGTGGTCGATCGACGACGACCCTCCACCCCCGCCTGTGCGCTGCGGGCGGCGTGGTTGCGGGCGCGCTTGCTGCTGGGTGTGCGCCGGCCTGACTGTGGTCGGCTCCTCGTCCTCGTCGTCGAAGAACGACAAAAAAGTGCTCCTTGCAGGGATTGCGAAGCTCACCAGTATGACTCCACCGGCAGGTGGAGTGTTGCGCGCCGACCGGCTGCAACTTCTCCACCAGCGCCCGATTGAGGGATCGCACAGCAGGGAAAGGGGCCGCGTGCGGCGAACGCGGGGCTGTGGAGTCCGCCAAAACCCTCGTGCAACCGCGCCGCCGTCGTCTTTCCGACGGGGGCGGCGAAGATGTGTATGAGGATGAGGGGGATACCGGCCACGACGGGTCGGTGGTTGCGACTCCCGCGCAAGATCCTCCGCGCTTCCGCGCCACCGCCGAGCGGTCCGGGCGCCGCGGTGAGTCCCTGCTCGGACGCTACCGTCTGAGCGAGCGTCTGGGGGCGGGAGGTTTCGGAACCGTGTGGCGGGCGCACGACGAGCAGCTCGACCGGACGGTGGCGCTCAAGCGGATACCCCTCCCGTCGGTGGAGGATCGCGAACGGGCGATACGCGAGGCGCAGGCGAGCGCCCGCCTCTCCCACCCGGCGATCGTGGGGTTGTACGAGGCGAGCTCCGACGAGGATGCCTTCTATCTGATCTCAGAGCTCGTGGAGGGGGACACGATGGCCGAGCTCATAGCCGCGGACGAGCTCTGCGACGAGGACATCGCGGAGATCGGCCTCACGCTCGTGGAGGCGCTCGAGCACGCGCACGCACGGGGGGTGATCCATCGTGACGTCAAGCCCCAGAACGTGCTCGTGCCACACGACGACGCTCTCGAGGACACGCGGTCTCGCGGCGGGCCCTCGTCCCCAGCGGCGAAGCTCGCCGATTTCGGCGGCGCACGGCTGGCGGGGGACGACGCGCTCACGCGCACCGGCGACGTGTTGGGCACGCTCGCCTACATGGCCCCCGAGCAGAGCGAAGGGCACGAGGCGGGCCCGGCGGCCGATCTCTATTCGCTCACGCTGGTGCTCTACGAGGCATTCAGCGGGGTTAACCCGGTGCGCGGACGTACCGCCGCTGCCACGGCGAGGCGCATCGGTGCCCACATCGAGCCGCTGGAGCGCCGCCGCGGGGATCTGCCCCGCGAGTTGACACGTGCTTTGGATGCGGCGCTCGATCCCGACCCCAACCGCAGAGGAGCGCTGGGGGACCTCCACGAGGCGCTCGACGAAGCGTTGGAGCGGGGATTCAGAAGACGGCTCTTCGCGCGTCGTGCGGGTCGCCCGCCGCAGTGGAGTGTCCCCGACGAGTCTGCTCTGCGAGAGCACGAGCAAGAATCGGAGGCCGTGCGGGGGCGTAATCGGGCTCGACCGTCGCTCGCCCCCGACGTCGAGGTGACACGTGCGGAGCCGGATTCGCCCAACTCCGTCACACAGAGCCGTATCGCGCTGCCTCGGCTCGTGTGGATCGGCTGCCTGCTCGCCGCGGCGGCGTGGCAGGGGGCTGTGGGC
Organism: Solirubrobacteraceae bacterium; assembly: GCA_050696555.1. Lineage (GTDB taxonomy): Bacteria > Actinomycetota > Thermoleophilia > Solirubrobacterales > Solirubrobacteraceae > Palsa-744. Next base: position 10,345 of record JBOGYB010000001.1, read on the forward strand.
CGCGGCGGCGTCTCCCTGCTCCTGCTGGCAGCGGGCACGCCTCTGCTTGTGCTTCCGCGCCGCTCGGGCCCCGGGTGGGTTGCCGCCGCGCTCGCCCCGGTATTGGGTCTCGCCGGCCTCGCCGGCGCCTTCCCTTCGCTTGCCGGTCAGCGCGCGAGGTGGTATGCCCGTGCCGCCCTCGCCGCTCTCGGCTTCTGGTGGATGGCCCTCGCCGAGCCACTGCTCGAGAGAAGTCTTTGGCTGGGCCCCCCGCCTGGCCTCCCCCCGCGAGAGGCATGGGAGGCGTCCTTCGGCAAGGCCGCCACGCAAGTGGTGGGGGCGGCGCTCACCCCGGAGCTGCTGGTGGGGGCGGTCGTGTGGGCGCTCGCCGCCGCGATCCTGCCGTGGATCGTGCGCGGGCGCAGCGCAGCACTCGACGTTGCCGCGGCCGCGGGGTGGACAGTCGCGCTGCTTGCCGCCACTCCGCTGATCGAGCGCGCGCTGCTCTCCCATCCGGGCGATCCCAGCCCGCGTGGGGCGCTCATCGGGGCCGTCCTGGGCTGTGCGCTGGCGGTCGGCGCGCGGGCCCTACGTGGGCCCGTCTGACGCTCGAGATTCGCTGTACGCCGCTCCCCATCGCATGGGCCCCGTAAAGTGGGGGCTACCCGCCACGGCAAGAACGTGGATGTAGTTCGCCACGGTGCCGCCGAGGCCCCTGAGATGAATCCGCTGAGGACACTGGAGAACATGATCGCCGGGCTCGTCGAGGGCACGTTCGGGCGCGTGTTCCGCGCCGAGGTGCGTCCGATGGAGCTGGCCCACAAGCTCGCGCGCGAGATGGACGAGAACAAGACCGCGTCGGTGTCGCGGGTGTACGCCCCCAACGAGTATTCGGTGTGGCTCTCCCCCCGCGACCGCGCGCGCTACGAGGGGGTGGAGCAGGAGGTGATCGACGAGCTGTGCGCCTATCTGCTCGAGCACGCCCGCGGCGAGAATCTCGCGCTTGCCTCCCGCCCGCACATCGTCTTCCACACCGACGAGGCGTTGCATCTCGGCGAATTCGGGATCGAAGCCCGCATGACGCGAGTCGATGAGCCCCCAGAGAGCGCGCCTGCCGAGGGGTCCCCAACGCCGCGTGTCCGTGCCAGCCGCGAATCCCCGCCGTCGCCCGAGCCGGAGCCGTCCGCTGATGACGCAGGTCACACGATGATCTTCAGCAACTCCGAGCGTGTAAGCGAGGCGGTGGCGGATGCCGGTGGACGCCGCCGCGCCAAGGCGCTGCTGTTGGTCTCGGGGCGACGCCTGCTTGTGCCCCCGAGGGGAGCCGTGATCGGGCGCAGCCGCGACTGTGACATCGTGCTCGACGATGCGGGGGTGTCGCGCCGTCATGCGGAGTTGCGTCCCGAGGCCTCAACGATCTGGACGATCGAGGATCTCGGCTCCACCAACGGGGTGCGTGTGAACGGTCTCGCCGTAGCGGGCGCTCACCCGCTGCGCACGGGGGACCGCATCGGGATGGGCTCCACCGAGATGACCTTCGAGGTGGCGCCTTGAACAACCTCGAGCCCGTGTCGGTGATGTTGAAGTTCGGCTTCCTCGTCGTGCTCTACCTGTTCCTGCTGTGGGTGTCCCGTAGCGCCCTGCGCGACCTGCGCGGCAGCGGCGCGGGGGTGTCGTCGGACGGGCAGCCCCCCCCGGCGGATGCCACTGGCCTTCACTCGGCTTCCACGCTCGGTCCCGCCGACCTCCTCAGCCGGGCGCCGCGGCTGGTGGTGGAGCGTGCCCCCGGGCACGACCCGGGCATGATCTACGACCTCGGTGGGGATGTGGTGCTCGGCCGCGGGGACACCGCCGAGATACGCCTGGAGGACCCGTTTGCATCGTCCAGTCATGCGCGCGTGTACGAACAGGGCAAGATCCTCGTGATCGAAGACCTCGGCTCCACGAACGGCACTTATCTCAACGAGGAGCTGCTCGACGGTCCACGTCCGCTGCACCCCGGCGACCGTGTGCGCATCGGCGACTCCGAGCTCACCTTCGAGGTCGACTGACTTGCTGCGAGTGGCCGAGCACTGGTCGGGTACGGACACCGGCTTGCAACGACGCGCCAACGAGGACTCGCTGCTTGTGCGCTCTCCGCTGTTCGTGGTGGCCGATGGTATGGGTGGGGCACAGGCCGGCGAGGTTGCCTCGCGCGTGGCGGTGGACACCTTCAACGGTGGCCTCACCGACAGCTCCGACCCCGAGGGGAGCCTGGCCAGGCAGGTGATGCAGGCCAACTCGCGCATCAACGAGCTCTCCCACCAGCGCGCCGAGCACGCGGGAATGGGCACCACCATCACCGCCGTATACGTCGGCGAGCAGGAGGTATCGGTGGCCCACGTTGGGGACTCCCGGGCCTACTGCCTGCGGGAGGGTGAGCTGTTGCGGCTCACCGACGACCACTCGCTCGTGGACGAGTTGATCCGCCAAGGACGGCTGACGCCCGAGGAGGCCGAGGAGCACCCACAGCGCTCAGTCATCACACGCGCGCTGGGCCCTGAAGCGACCGTCGAGGTGGACGTGCGCTCGATCCGGGGGCGCGCAGGGGACGTTTATCTGCTGTGCAGCGACGGACTCACCACGATGACCGGCGAGGATGTACTGCTCCAGGTACTCACCACCCACCCCCGCCTGCGCGACGCGGGCGAGGCACTGATCTCAGCAGCCAACGCCGCAGGAGGCAAGGACAACATCACGGTCGTGCTTGCACGCCTGGAGGAGATCTCAACCGACGCGGGGCACGACGCGGACGGCCACACCACCGGGACGCTCGCCGTGGCGCCACCGCCGACCTCGCAACCCAAGGCACGCCCGGATCTCCCCAACCGTCGCCACCCACGGCCCGCGCAGCCTCCCACGCAGTCCACTGGCCGTACGCGCGAGCGGCTGCGCCGGCTGCGTGCCCCCCTCGTCTCGCTCGTCGTCGTGGGGTTGCTGGGCGCGGGGGCCTGGCTCGCGCTTCAATCGGTGTACTTCATCGGCACCAACCAGCGCGGGCTGGTGACGATGTTCCGCGGCGTCCCCTACGAACTGCCGGCGGGGGTCAAGCTGTACAGCGTCGATTACGTCTCGGGGGTCAGTGCCTCCACGCTGCTCCCAGGACGTCGCCAGGCGCTGCTCGACCACTCGCTGCGCTCTGAAGGCTCGGCCGCCGACCTGATGCGCCAGTTGGAGCTCGGCCGGCTGAGCGGAGGGTGATCGTCAATTGAACAGACCGATCGTGCGTCTCTACGGCTTCGTGGTGCTCCTGTTCGCGCTGCTCATCGCCTTCACCTCGCGCTGGACCATCTTCGAAGCCTCCTCTCTGCGGGCCAATGTGCTCAACAAGCGTGGGGTGCTGCAACAGCAGCGGATCGACCGAGGCGAGATCCTCGCCTCAGACGGCACCGTGCTCGCGCGTAGCGTCCGTGGGGCGGAAGGGACGTACACGCGCACTTACCCCACCGGCTCGCGGTTCACCCACGCCGTTGGCTACTCCTACATCACGCTCGACCAATCCGGCATCGAGCGCTACCGCTCCGCCGCGCTCAACGGGCAGGTGGGCACGAGTGTGCAAACCATCCTCGACCAGCTCCAGGGCAAAAAGCGCCAAGGCGACTCGGTGCGCACGACACTGCGCCCCTCAGGTCAGCAGGCGGCGATCACCGCGCTCGGAGAACACGAAGGTGCGGTGGTGGCACTGCAACCGAAGACCGGTGCCGTCGAGGTGATGGCATCAACCCCGGGCTACGACGCCAACGCGCTCAGATCCGTGAGCGCCTACGAACGGCTCACCCACCAGGAAGACTCTCCGCTCGTCAACCGCGCCACCCAGTTCGGCTATGCCCCCGGCTCCACGTTCAAGGTGGTGACTGCCGTAGCCGCCATCGACTCCGGCCAGTTCACGCCGGAATCGACGGTGGACGGGCGCAACGACATACCCATCTCCGGTGTGCCCCTCAAAAACGACAACAACGAGAGCCTCGGGCAGATCACCCTCACCGAAGCGCTGGTCCACTCGGTGAACACCGTCTATGCCCAAGTCGCCGAGCAGCTGGGCAAGCGCACGATGGCGCGCTATATGACCCGCTTCGGCTTCGATCGCAAGCCCAAGCTGGACTACCCCTCTGAACAGATGTCATCGAGCGGGGAGTACCGCAAGGGAAGGCTCATCCCACCCACGAGCACCTATGTGGACGTAGGACGTATGGGAATCGGCCAAGACAAGCTCCAGGTCACCCCTCTGCAGATGGCGGAGGTGGCCTCCGCGGTAGCGAACGGGGGAGTGCTGATGATCCCGCACCTGACCTCCGCGATCGTCGAACCCGACGGTCGGGTGCTCGAACGTATCTCCCCCAAAGCGCAAGCGGCGGTGATGAGGCCCTCCACCGCGGCGTCGGTGACAAAGATGATGGAAGCGGTGGTCAATGAAGGCACCGGAACACCCGCCCAGATCCCCGGTGTGCAGGTCGCGGGCAAGACCGGTACCGCCGAGACCCTGGGTGTGAGCGCCATCAACAACGCCTGGTTCATCGCCTTCGCCCCCGCCCAGGACCCCACTGTGGCGGTGGCGGTGACGCTCAAGGGTGTCCCCGGTCAGGGGGCGGAGTTCGCCGCTCCCGTCGCCAGGCGAGTTATGGAAGCGCTGCTTCATGGTTGAGCTTCCCGCCTGGCTGCGTCCCCGGAGCGCCCATATGTGGGGCGATAACGCGCGAGCAGCCCCTCTCCCTGCGCGTTCCGCCCGCAGGAACGACGGCGGTGCAGGCGAAAGGGGTCGCCATGGTTGAGTCCGGCACGATCGTCGACGATCGCTACCGCATCGTCGCCCGCCTCGGCTCGGGTGGGATGGCAGAGGTGTATCTCGCCGAGGACAACCTGCTCGGCAGGCGCGTCGCGCTCAAGTTGCTCCATCACCGCTTCGCGGAGGACCAGGAGTTCGTGGAGCGCTTCCGTCGCGAGGCCTCAAGTGCCGCCGGTCTCTCCCACCCCAATGTTGTCGCGGTGTTTGACCGGGGAGAGTGGAACGGGACGTACTACATCGCGATGGAGTATCTCCCCGGCCGTTCGCTGAAGGCGGTGGTGCGCGAACACGGCGCCCTCTCTCCAAACGATGCGATCGACATCGTGGTGCAGATTTTGCTTGCCACCCGCTTCGCCCACAAGCGGGGGATCATCCACCGCGACATCAAGCCCCACAACGTGATCCTTGACGAGGAGGGCAGGGCGAAGGTCACCGACTTCGGTATCGCCCGCGCGGGAGCCTCGGATATGACGATGACGGGCTCGATCATGGGTACCGCGCAATACCTGTCACCCGAGCAGGCGCAGGGGCACGCCGTAAGTGAGACCTCCGACCTGTACGCCGTGGGGGTTGTGCTGTACGAGCTGCTCACAGGCAATGTCCCCTTCGAGGGGGATTCCGCCGTGAGCATCGCGCTCAAGCAGGTGTCCGTGGAGCCCGTCCCCCCCAGCCGGATCAACCCCGAGGTCAGCCCAGCCCTCGAGGGTGTTGTGATGCGCTCACTCGCCAAGGAGCCCGCCGCACGGTTTGCAAGCGCCGACGAGTTCATCGCCGCGTTGCAGCAGGCGCGTGTGGGGATCGCGCCCGCACCAGCCCCTCCTGTCGACAGCGCACCTCCGACGGTGGCTGCGCTGGTGGTGCCACCGCTGCCGAGCGCCCGCGATGCCCCCGCGCAGCAGGATGTCGCTGCGCGCCGTCGCAAGCGGGCGTGGTGGATAGCCGGAGGGGTCGCGGCGCTGGCCATCATCGCGGCGATCCTGCTGCTGCTTCTGCTCCCTTCGAAGGCGGGTCAGGTGACGGTGCCCGACGTCACCGGCGAGACGCAAGCGGCGGCGGTTACATCGTTGCGCACCGCCGGCTTGCAACCGGTGGTCTCCACTGTCGCCAACGCTCATGTGGCGAGTGGGCTGGTGATCGGGACAACCCCTCCGCATGGGACGGTGGTGAAGAAGGGGTTGCGTGTGAGCGTGTTCGTCTCCTCCGGTCCTGGCATCCTCGCGCTCCCCAACGTAAACGGTAAGAAGAGCGCTGAGGCGGTGAAGATACTGCGCGAAAAGGGTTTCCTCCCGACAGTTCAGAATCAGTCGAGCGACACGGTGGAAAAGGGGCTTGTCATCTCCACTAATCCCCCCGCGGCCACCGAGGTGCAGGTGGGGGGCCCCGTGACCGTGCTCGTCTCCACCGGCCCGCGAGAAGTCACGGTGCCGGAAGTGGCTGGGGAATCTCAGGCAAACGCCACCGCCACCCTCTCCGCCGCCGGCTTGAAAGTGACGGTGGTGAAGCGCGAAACGACTGAACCCACCGCGGGTACCGTCATCTCCCAGACACCTACCGCGGGCTCGCGGGCGAAGGCGGGAAGCCAGGTGACTATCGTGGTGGCACAACCCCCCGCGAAGACACCCGTGCCCTCTGTGATCGGCCAGAGCGAAGTGGAAGCCGAGGCGACGCTCTCGGGCGCGGGCTTCACGGTGAAGACGGTGACACGCGAAATCACCGACACCAGCAAGGTTGGGTTTGTGGTACAGCAGAGCCCCGAATCCGGTCATCAGCTCGCCAAGGGTGGGGTCGTGACGATCGCGGTGGGCAAGCTCTCCCAGCAGACCACCTCGACTGCGACAACCCCCACGCCGGCGCCGCCTGCTGCCGGCGCCCCGGCGGCGGGGGCATAGGGCTTGGGAGGAGTCTTCCGCTGCACGTCTCGCGCGAGGTGCTCTAGCGGAAGAGGGTGACCTCGGAGATCTCCGCCGAAGTTCTCCCGGCCGGGAGATGAGTGATCCAGATCAGGTAGTAGCGGTAGGGGTGGGTCGCTGCGCCGAGGTTGATCGTGGTGCGCTTGCCGACCGTCCGCGGGGATGCGAGTTGTGTCCAGCCGAGCGCTGTGAGGTCTTTTCCTTCAGGCGATTCGCCGGAGGGGGGGAGCCTCGAGGTGGCATACACACCCGCCGCGAAGCCGGGGGTGGGTGTTTGGATCTCAACCGCTCGCGCTGCCACACCCGGCGAGGCGTCGAGTGTGACCCCCAGCCCCGGCTTGCCGAGGTTTCCCTGGATGTAGTGCTCGGTGCTCCACGACGTGTTGATGTCGCCGTCTACCACGGAGGAGACATCTTCGGCGTGTTCGGGGCCGGTGCCGAACGGGTTGTAGGAGGAGGCGGCTTTCTGGGCGAGCACTACGGGCTTGGTGCCACCCGTTGAGTGCACCCCGGGGGCGACGCCGGTGCCGCTGTGAGTGTGGTTCAGGGCGGCGATGAGCACCAACGCGACGATGACGGCAAGCAGCACGAGCGACACCGCCCACCGTGCGGGGTGGCGCACGCGCCAGGGGAGCACCCGCCGGGCGGGACCGGGGAGCGTGCGCAATACCGCCGTCACCTCTCCCGTCGCCTGCCCTGAGCGGGCGGTCTCGATCGCCAACGCCTCCTCCATGTCAGCGATCATCGAGGCCATGTCGGGATAGCGCCTGTCGAGATCCTTGGCGGTTGCGCGTTCCACGACCGCCGCCGTCGCCGCGGACACCTCCGGGCGGGTGAGCTGCACGTCGGGGATCTCCTCACGCACGTGCATCATCGCAACTGCCACCGGCGTATCCCCTTTGTAAGGGGGGCTTGCGGTGAGCATCTCGTACAGCACCACCCCGAGCGAGTAGACGTCTGATTGCCCTGTGACGGCCTGGCCGAGGGCCTGCTCCGGGGAGACATAGTCGGTGGTTCCGAGCACCCGACCGTCCATCGTGAGCCCCTCCTCTGTGAGCGTGCGGGCAATGCCGAAGTCGGTGATCTTCGCGCCTCCCTCACCGCTGAGCAGCACGTTCTGGGGCTTCACATCGCGGTGGACGATCTCCTGCGAGTGCGCCGCCCCGAGAGCCCGGGCGATCTCGATCCCGTAGGCGAGCGTGGTGGGCACGTCCAGGGGCGCCTCGCGGCGGATGAGCTCCTTGAGGGTCTCCCCTTCGACGTGCTCCAACACGATGTAGGGGGTACCGACCTGGATGACCTGCGACCCCTCCTGCCCATCATGCTCGTCCCACTCGCCCGCGTCGATGACGGTGACGATGTGGGGGTGGTTGAGCTGTGCCACCGCGCGCGCCTCGCGGCGGAAACGCTCGAGCTGGTCGGAGTCGGAGGCGATCTCCCGGTGCATCAGCTTGATCGCCACCTTGCGCTCCAAGACGGTGTCGAAAGCGCGGTACACGGTGCTCATGCCACCGTGCCCGATGCGCGCGTCGAGGCGGTAGCGCCCGCCGATTGTGGTGCCGAGGATGGCGTTGTTCACAGTTTGGACCTCGAACGCCTGAGTATGCCTGCGTGGGGGGTCGTTGAGTGTGGGTTCTTATTTTTTTGGGAGTAGCCGCAACCTGCGGGTGTTATCCCTCATGCGCCGGACCACAAGCGTGGCGAGTACAGCGCGGTAGGCCATGCAGGCGGGTAGTAGCGTCGCTCGTTGTCGTGGACCGAGCAGTTTCGCGCTGAGCAGCGTCGAGGCAAATGCGCTCGTGGCACCCACCGCCAAGGGAGCACGCAGCTCGCGCGGCACCCCTTCGCGCGCCAGCCGTGTGCCCTGCAGGAGGGCGGCGCCGGCGATCACGGGCAGTCCCGCTTGCCAGGAGAGACGGTCGGCAGTTTGACGCGAGAGGCCCCGCGCGCGGGCTGCCGCGATGGTGGCGCC
>JBOGYB010000002.1:0-16146 GCA_050696555.1 Solirubrobacteraceae bacterium
GAGTCGACTTGTGTGGGACCGCGTACAACGATTAGTGCGCGCTGCTCTAGCCGGGCATCGAGACTGGCATCGATAATCACGTGCGCGCCAGCGCTATCCATGAATGCTAGCGCCCGCAGGTCGAGCACTACCAAGGTTGAGCGAGCCCCGGCTTCGCGCAGCATTCGTGCGAGTTGTGGCGATACCGTCAGGTCAAGCTCGCCAGCGACATCCACCCACAGAGAGCCGTAACTTCCCACACTCACTAAGCAGACGAATGGTCGCGGTAGACCCGCCTTTGCGCTTACTATATTGGTGGGCAATAATGCCACGATATGCGCCTCCCTGCGTATGGACAGGGTAATATAGTTATGGGATAAGATTCCGATGAACAGTCAAATCCCTAGAACTCGTCTCGATTAAGATAATGGGATATAAGTGTTCCCTTTGTCTAGGTGTCATTTGGACGGGCGCCTGTAGCGGTAGCCGAAGCCGCGCACAGTCTCGATCGGCGTGGACTCTGGCGCGACAGGGTCGAGCTTGTGGCGTAGATAGCCGACGTAGAGCTTTACCTGCTGGGGCGAGATGCCAATCGAGTCGCCCCATACGAGCTCAAGTAGTTGGTCGCGGCTGAGCACCTGGTTTGGGTTGCGCACGAAGGTTGTGAGCAGCTTGAACTCAAGCGGTGTGAGCGTCACCTCCCCCTCGTTGTAGGAGACGGCGCGCTGTGCGTAGTCGATCTTTACGAGCGAGTCGGCGTAGGTCTGCTGCTCCTCGGCGCGAGGGCCTGCGCGGCGCAGCAGTGCCTGTACGCGCGCGGTGAGCTCCTGGTGGCCGAAGGGCTTGACCACGTAGTCATCAGCTCCGCCCTTCAGACCGCGCACACGCTCAAGCTCTGTCTCGCGTGCGGTTAGCATCAGCACCGGCACGTCTGAGAGGTCGCGGATGCGCTCGAGTGTCGCCCAGCCGTCAAGCTCTGGCATCTCAACGTCGAGGATCACTAGGTCCGGCGTGGCGGCGTATAGGTCGCGTAGTCCTGTGCGTCCGTCGACGGCCTCGCGCACGTCGTGTCCGGCGCGCTCTAGGACACTGCGCAGCAGCTCTCGTGTGATCGGGTCGTCGTCGACCACGAGAATCCTGGTTTGGCTCATACGCCCTTCATACCGTCTGACCCCCGGGAATCCAGCGTGCCCGGTCGATCATCGACACATGGCACGAATACTGATAAGCGAGTCCCACGAAGATGTCCGGCGGTTGCTCGAGCGGATGGTCACGCGCCTCGGCCACGAGCCGATCCTCGCGAGAGTGCCGGCTCCCGAACAACTGCAGAGCGCTGACGTGCTGGTAGTCGAGCCCGCGGCGGCGACCGGCGCGGTGCTCGCACAGGCTGCTTGCATCGTCAATCCGAGGCTGCCGATGATCTGCGCGAGTGTCGCCGCGCCACCGTCTGAGCTGCTCGAGCTCGGCGTCGAGTTCGCCGCTGCCCTCGTCAAGCCGTTCACGGCCAATCAGCTCGATGACGCAATCAGGAAGGCTTTGTGCGCTCGGGACCAGCCCCACGGAAGCTGCGCTGCATAGTCGACAGGGAAGGTCGGGCGCGATGGCCCGCTCAATCTGCATAAGCCTGCCGGATCGCCTCTACCTCTGGCTGCGCACCCAAGAACAGGTCGAGCAGCTCCGGATCGAAATGCTGGCCGCGCTCGTCTTGCATCATCTTGATGGCAGAGGCGACGGGCAGAGCCGAGCGATACACCCGGTCGCTGGTCAGCGCGTCAAAGACGTCAGCGATCGCGGCGATGCGTCCCTCCAGTGGGATGTCCTTGCCGGCGAGCCCGCGGGGATAGCCGCTCCCGTTCCAGCGCTCGTGGTGAGTGCGGGCGATCAGCGCGCCGAGTTGCACGACCTCTGCGCCTGAGCCGGCAAGCATCTGAAACCCCGTCTCGGCATGGCTCTTCATTACCTCGAACTCCTCGGGGGTGAGCTTGCCGCGCTTGAGCAGGATACTGTCGGGCACCGCAACCTTGCCGACGTCATGCAGTTGGCTTGCGAGGCGTATGAACTCGCAACGCTGCTGGGAGAGGCCCTTCTTACGTGCCAGGATCTCGCAGAAGGAGCTCATCCGATGCAGGTGGTGTCCTGTCTCCTCGTCGCGGAACTCGACCAGGCGAGCAAGCCGGAAGATCGTTTCGGCCTGGGAGACCCACACCTTGGTCTCTGAGAGCTCGAGGTCTTGCAGCGCCTCCTCGAGCGTGTGGTTGCCCTCCTGGACCTTGGCTTGCAGGCCCTGCACCAGACGCCGGTTCTCCGCATCTGTGCGCCAGCGGTGCAGGGCGTTGGCGACGTTGATGAGCAGCTCTCCCGATCCGACAGGCTTGACCAGATAGCCGTAGGCACCGAGCTCGATCGCTTGCATGGCGAGCTCGTTGCTGTCCTCGCCAGTGACCATCAGCACGCCGACCTCGGGGTACTCGCGGCGGATATGGTCGAGCAGTTCCATGCCAGATTCGCCAGGCATGTTCACGTCGAGCAATGCGAGCCGGTAAGAGCCCTGTTTCAGGCGCTCGCGCACCGAGCTCGCGTCACATGCACCGTCGCATGAGTAGCCCTGATCTGCCAAGACTCGTTCGCCCCAGCGTCGCAGCGCCTCATCGTCGTCGACTATCAGTAGCTCCGGCATCGCCATTACTCCTTGCGTTCGATGACCTGTGCGATCTTCGCCAGCAACCCGGGTCCAGAGAAAGGCTTCTCGATCAGCACCATGCCGGTATCCAGGTGCCCTCCCGAGTCAAGGATCGGTTGCGCGAAGCCGGACATCAACAAAACTCGCAACGAGGGTCGCTGCGCCACGAGCTGCCGGGCGAGTTGCGGTCCAGGCATTTGCGGCATGATCACGTCGCTGAGCAGCAGGTCGATCTCACCCTTATGCGCCTCAACTATTTCGAGGGCCTTGGGGCCGTTCTCGGCGACGATGACCTGATAGCCGGCTCTGGTCAGGATGCGTCGCGTGACCTCGCGCAGTGCCTGCTCGTCCTCTACGAGCAGGATCGTCTCCTCGCAACGCCGCACCGGAGAGTCGGTTGTCGGCTCAACGGGGCCAGTGGCCTGATCGGTCGCTGGCAGCAGCACCGTGAAGGTGGTGCCAACGTCGGGCTCGGAGTAGAGCTGCGAGCGTCCTCCGGCCTGCTTGATGATCCCGTAGACGGTCGCCAGTCCAAGGCCGGTGCCTTGCCCCGGCGGCTTGGTCGTAAAGAAGGGATCGAAGGCGCGCAGCACCGTCTCGCGGGACATGCCCGTACCGGTGTCGCTGACGCGCAGCCGCACGTGCGGGCCGGGTGAGAGCTCGGGTCGCGACGCGACATATTCCTCGTCGATGTCGATGTTGGCGGTGTCGATCCGAAGCGCACCGCCATCGGGCATCGCATCGCGGGCGTTGACCGCGAGATTGACGAGGATTTGCTCGAGTTGCCCGGGATCGATGAGCACCGGGCGCAGGTTGATCGCCAAAGAGCTGTGCAGCTCGACGTGCTCTCCGAGCGTGCGGCGCAGAAGCTGCTCCACATCGCCGACGACGTTGTTGACGTCGACCACCTCTGGCTGGACGACCTCACGGCGAGCGAACGCGAGCAACTGATGGGTCAAGTGCGAAGCGCGCTCGCCCGCGAGACGGATCTGCTCAACGTCCTCTCGTGTTGAGCACCAGCGCTCCTCGCCGTCTACACCGGATGCCTTCTCGATGTCGCTCGCGACGAACGCGGCGTAGTTGATGATGACCGCCAGCAGGTTGTTGAAGTCGTGCGCGATGCCGCCCGCCAACTGTCCGAGACTCTCCAGACGCTGGGCCTGATGTAGCTGGTTCTGCAGTCGCTCGCGCTCTGCCTCCGCCTCGAGACGCTCGCGCTCGCGTGCCGCTCGTACCCGGTCGCTTACGTCGCGTACCGCGGCGATGCCGAGGATGCCTTGGCAGGTCTCGATGCTGGACAGGCTGATCTCGGCGGGGAACTCGCTGGCGTCGCGGCGACGGCCGAACAGTTCGAGGCCCGCGCCCATTGGTCGTGTGCGTGGATCGGCGAAATATCCGGCTCGGTGTGAGCTGTGCGCTCTTCGGAAGCGCTCGGGCACGAGCACCTCGACCGGCTGCCCCAGCAACTCGTCGCGCTCATACCCGAACAGAGCCTCCACCTGGGCGTTGACAAGCACGATCAGGCCCTCGCGGCCGATCCCCACGATCGCGTCGGGAGCGAGCTCTAGCAGCGCCATCTGAGACTCCAGGCGTGCGGTGATGTCCCGGTTGACCTCAAGCAGTCCCGCGAGCATGCCCGTCCCGTCATATCGAGCTGCCCAGCGGCTCTCGACGATTAGGCGACGACCGTCCTTGGTGTGCTGCACCAGGTCGCCTTCCCAGCCGCCGGTCTCGGTGACGAGCCGCTCGATCTCCTCTAGCGGGATCGGATACTCGGTGTGCAACAGATCGCGTGGGGCTACGCCGAGCGCTTCCTCGGGCGTAAAGCCATAAGTGGTCTGAGCGCCACGGTTCCAGAAGGTGATGCGCCGCTCGACATCGCGTGCGAAGATCGCATCCGGGGCCAAGTCGAGCAAGGCGATGTGGGCTGCAAGATCCCTTGGCCGAGCCATAAGCTCAGTCTCCGCAGCGGTGGGGCGATACCGCCGTCCCTTAGTCTTTGAGCCGGAGTTCCACATCCCGGGCATCTTCCACGCGCTCGCAGACTATCACTCTCTCAGTGCTTTATACGCAGATTCCTATTCACTTGATCTACTCGAATGAGTGCAATTGTTATATACGCTGCGCCTGTCGTCCAGGAGCTGCTTGAGTTCGTCTGAGAGTGTGAGTGGATCGAAGGGCTTGGCGATTACTCCGGCGGCGCCCAGCGCGAGCAGACGCCCCAGCTCTGCGCTTTGAGCCTTGGCGGTTAGAAAGACGATCGGGACCCCCACAAGGAGTCCTGCTCCGCGCAGTGCCTGTAGCGTTGATGGCCCATCCATGCCGGGCATCATCACGTCGAGTAGAACGGCGTCGAAGGGTCCATCGCGCTCTGCGGCCTGGAGCGCCTCTTGCCCGGAGGCGACCGGCACGACTGTCCAGTCGCCGACGCGCTCGAGACTGATGCGTGCGATCGTGCGAATGTCTTCGGCGTCGTCTACGAGCAGTAGCCGTGGGCTCATAGGACACCACTACCGACTGGGGTCTGGAGCTCACTGGCGTGCTGAGCGCGGACCTGCACGAGAGCGGTGTCGCGCTCAGGCACCGGATCGCTGGAGGCGGGTTGGGACTGCTCAAGATCGGCGTTGGTGAGCGGCAGCGTGAAGTGGAATGTGCTGCCTTGGCGCTCGTGACTCTCGACCCACATGCGTCCGTGGTGCTGGTCGACGATGCCGCGGGCGATGGGCAGGCCAAGGCCGGTCCCGCCCTTCTCACGGGCGTCAGACGCGTCGACTTGGCGGAAGCGCTCGAAGATCCGCTCCAGCCGGTCGGCCGGGATACCGCGACCGGTGTCAGATACCGAGAACAGCGCGACATGATCTTCGCGCCGCACTGTGATTCTCACAATGCTCCCTTTGGTTGAGAACTTCACCGCATTACCGATCAAGTTAACAAGTGCCTGCACGATACGGTCGGCGTCCGCCAAAACAGTGACACAATCCACATCGCTGCACAGCTTCACCTCGGCAGCGTCGGCCGTCGTCTGAACAACCTGGATCGACTGGTTCACAAGCTCCTCGGCGTCCACCGCAACCGGCTCTAGGGTCAGGCGGCCGGCTGCCATGCGCTCGATGTCGAGGATGTCGTTGATGAGCCGCACGAGCCTGTCGGTGTTGTGGGCCGCGACGGCGACCATGTTCGCCGCGTCTTGGGGCAGCTCGCCCAGCACTCCGCCTTCCAGCAGTCCGAGCGAGCCGCGGATCGAGGTCAACGGGGTTCGCAGCTCGTGTCCCACGACGGATAGGAACTCGTCCTTGACACGCTCGCTCTCGCGCAGTTGCTCTTGCATCCGGACGAGCTCTCGCTGTGCGATGTACTGGCGTACCGCGACCAGCACCGCAAGCACGATCACGATCAACACGAGGCTGACGTTCGGAAAGAACGAGTCGCCGCGCTCTACACCGAGCAGAATCCCGAGGCCGATTGCCACGCTGAGGTATGGAAGCCAGCTCGCCCTTGAGGAGCGCTGGACGGCGCTGTCCACGGTCGCACCGGGGTCGCCTGCCAGCACTGTTCTCTGGCTGAGGCCCGCGAGAGCGAACGTCGCGAACTCGAGGACGTACAAAGTGTCGATCCAGTCCCCGGCGCTGTAGGTGCCGTGCAACTGACCATACCCATAGAGCACGTCGGCGAAGATGCCGAGCAGGACCGCGGCGGTGATCAGCCTCAACGGGAGGCGCAACGCGTCGGGGCTGTGACGCAGCAGCACCGCAGCAAGACCGGCCAGCAGGAATAGGTCGCCGACTGGGAAGGCCATCGAGACGGCCATCGCCAATGCGCTCTGGTCGCCGTGGACAGCCTCCGGTCCCAGCACGAAATACCACACAACCGCTCCTCCACCAACAACGATCGTGGCGCCGTCGAGCATCGTCTTTACGAGCTTCGCCGGCGATAGAGAACCCACCGGCACGCGCAGCAGTGCCAGCAACATCAACGGATAGAAGACCAGGTAGAACGGATCGGCCAGCGACGGATATGGGGCTTGGTGCAGACCAACGTCATAGACGGTCTGGATCACATCGCCGGTCAGCTCGGCCGCAAGCGCGATCGCCAGCAGTCGCCAGAAGGACCGTAGCTGGCTTACCTCGGCGCACTTCTGCGATGCGTACCACGCGGCACCGACAGCGGCGGTGTCGACTGGGAGGATCAGGAGGTTCCCGACATTTTGGCGGCTGCCCGGAATCCAGTGCAGCAACTGCCAGCTCAGGTACAGCAGCAGGAACGCACCGAGGACGAACACGGCGCTCCGCGGTCGCCACGGCTTCGTCTCATTACTTGCTCGTGTCGCGCGCGCGTGCTCGGACTTCATACTGGTTTGTTAACGGCGAGCGTGGGTCGCTGGTTCTCGGCAGTTACCCACAAGGAGCCTGCGGGTGATCCCGTCCAATGGCGCTTCAGGCGTAAAGGTCAGCGCTTTGTAGTGCGCGGGGGCTGGCGATCTAAGGCAACCGCCGGGAGGTCCAGTTGGGGAGGCTCTCAGCGCAACGCTCACCAAACCCTGAGAAGGCTCTCGGCCAACTACGGAGTGTGTGGATGGCTTGTTCGCCGTTGCTGAAAGCAGATGTCATCAGCACGCGCAGCTCGCACACCTTCAATCGTGCACCGCGCCCCAACTCTTGAATCCAGGAGGGATCTCATAGCCATGCAGGCAACCATTGCGAGAAGTCCGAGCCGCTCACACCGTCCCGCACGTAGGCAGATGTCGGCCGTGTCGTCCCCCGTAGCAGCCGAGCCCGAGCATGAGGGTCACGGTAGACGCCTGCTGATGGCGTTCGAGGCCCTCGAGACGTTCCCCGTGCTCCAGCAGTCGCGCGAGCGCCTGCTGTGCGCGCTCGCCGAGGGCCACGCGAGGATGGCCGATGTCGTCGCGGCGATCGAGTCCGACGTCGCGCTCACGATCGCCGTGCTGCGCTTGGCCAATGCTGAGCAGCCCGGTCGCGGACGAGTGGACACGGTCCCCTCGGCTGTGGAGCTGCTGGGGCTCTCGAAGGTTCAGGAGCTCGCCGGGGATGTGCGCACCTTTAGCTTCTTTGATCGTGCCAGCGCCTGGGGTTCGGCGCCGCAGAGTTTTCGCCTGCACGCCCTGGCTACCCAGCGCGCCGCTGACAGGATCTCCTCGGTGATCGGCTACAAGGACCGTAATCATCTCGCCGCCACGAGCCTTCTGCACGACATCGGCAGGCTGGTGTTGATCCTGGCCTATCCCAGCTATCCGGCCGCAGTTCACCTCGCCAGGAGAACGCCCGAGCAGCGCATCCACCAGGAGCGCAGAGAACTCGGCGTCGACCATGCGCTGGTCGGCGGTGTGCTGATTCGACGCTGGGGACTGCCGGGATCGCTGGCCAGGCCGATCGAGCATCATCACGATCCTGACGCTCAGGACGAGGCGACACTCATTCGCCTGGCCGACATGCTTGCCCACTACGAGCACGGCGCGAGCGTCTCTGCGAACGACATGCTCCAGAGTGCTTGCGCCGTCGGGATCGGACGCGAGGGTCTGCAGCGGATGCTGTACGAGCCACACGGCAGCTCAAGCCAGGGCGTGCGTCCTGTCAAGCCGTCCCCGCTCTCCAAACGCGAGCATTCTGCGCTTCAGTTGCTGGCCAAAGGCATGGTCTACAAGGAGATCGCCACCGAACTCGGCCTCTCTCCAAGCACCGTCCGCACCCACCTTCACAACAGTTACCAGAAGCCGGGTGCGATTGACCGCGCCCAAGCCGTGCTGATCGCTACCAAAAACGGCTGGATCTAAACCTCGCACAGCAGGTGCTACTCGCCGTGAACCTCATCCTTGATGAGGGGTTCGCGGGCTCATCTGCTGCCGGGCCGCCGTGCTCATTGACGGGACATGACCGGCGATGGGTGTAGCTGACGGCGCTGCGGGAGCGGCCTTAGAGAACGCCTGGACCGAACACAGAGAAAGCCGGCGGACGGCCTCTTCAGCGTTGAGGGTTGACCAGGCAAGCAACTGCCCGTCCGCGCCGTATAGGCAGCGCAGCGGTCTCACCCTCGAGCAACAAGTAGCCGTCGTTACTTGCGTTGACTCGACGTAGCCAGCTCGGTGCGCAATCGGTGTATCGCGCGGTTTCGCACGCTCGGCGAAGTTCACGATAGGCGCCGCTCAGCGAGTTCCCCGGGCACAGCACCCGATGGAAGCTGGCGACAGCGTTTTGAGTAAGGCGTACTTGGCTCATGCAGTTTTAACGGCGATCACCGGGGGCGCGTCATCGGTAGTTGACCGCGTCCAGTCTGCGGGCGCACCTGATGGCCTTGCTGCGCGTCTCTGCCGATGCTCGAATAGACCTCTTGCGAATCGCAGAGATACACCCTGTATGAGTCCTTCCACAAAGACACTCTCCGGCACTGCGCCTATCAACGCATCTGCTTTGGATGACGCTGCTTGGACCGTAGAGACGTTGCGCTCGGTTTGGGAGCATCAGCGAGGCCGGGTGAACGACCGAATCAACATGATCGAGTGTGCAGTCGCGGAACTTGATGGGGATTCCCCAGACCCGAAGCTCAGAGGCGACGCGCTGCGCGCTGCGCACATGCTGGCCGGCTCGCTCGAGATGTTCGGCTTCATAGATGCTGGCGAGGCAGCTCGCGAGATCGAATTGGGGTTGGCAGACCCGACACCGGACAGCCCGACGCTATCAGTACTGCTGGGAAGATTGCGGGACGGAGTGCGAGGAACGGTCTCTTTGAGATGGAGCACGCCGCCCGGTCACGCGTAGGTAGGGACCGGCTGATCGGTAGGTGCTTGGACGGCCCGACGACGCAAAAGCCAGCGACGCAGCTCATCAGCACCCCAAACAATGAAGGGGTAAGGCAGCAGGAACAACAGGTCATGCACCGGCAAAGCTGCGGTTCCCAACAGTGTCTGCAGCGGCGGCGCATAAACGAAGACGGCGGCCAGCAGGATCTCGGCGAGGATCGCGCCGAGTAGATAGCGGTTGCTCAGCACGCCGACGCTGAACAGTGAGGCGCGGCGGGTTCGCACGGCGAACGCGGTGCCGATCTGACCGGCGATCATCCCCACGAAGGTCATCGTGGTTGCTTGTAGATAGGCGTGATGCAGCGGTTGCCCAGCGCTGACCGGATCGCCCATGTGCCATCCGGCGCCATCCAGGACATAGAAGAAGCCCGCCAGTGACAGGCCCGCGACCATCACGCCCAAGAAGAGCCAAGCACGAACGAGCATCGGTGGCTGGATGACGCCTTCTGAGCTGGGGCGCGGTGGACGGTCCATGCTGCCGGGCTCGATCGGGTCGCGCCCCAGCGCGAGGGGTGGCAGCGTCTCTGAGCCGACGTCGAAGGCCAGGAGCTGCAGGACGGTGAGCGGCAGCGGGATCGCGCCGCCGCTGAGCGCGAACACGAGGAACGGCACGACCTCGGGTGTGGCGTGGGCAAAGATGTACTGGATGAACTTGCGGACGTTGTCATAGACCTGTCGGCCTGCCTCGATCGCCACGACGATCGTCGCAAAGTTATCGTCGGTGAGCACCATCGTCGATGCCTCCCGGGCGACATCGGTCCCTGAGCGGCCCATCGCCACGCCGATGTCTGCTCGGCGCAGCGCCGGTGCGTCGTTGACGCCATCGCCGGTCATCGCGACCACGTGTCCCTGGCCGCGCAGGGCCTCGGCGATGTGCAGCTTCGTCTCCGGTGAAGCACGCGCGAAGATCACCTCGCGTCCGCTGGCGAGAATGTCCTTGACCTCTTGCTCGTGCAGGTGATCGAACGCCTGGGCGTTGACGACGAGCGGGTCTTCACGGCCGATGCCGACCTGGCGGGCGACCGCCGCGGCGGTCAATGGGTGGTCGCCGGTGATCAACACGATCCGTATGCCCGCGCGGTGGCAGCGGCTGACTGCGTCGAGAACCTCGGCACGGGGCGGGTCGCGCATCGTGACCAATCCGAGAAAGCACAGGTCACGCTCGGCATCCTCGCGGCTTGGCGGCTGGGTGCCAGATGGCAGCGATCGGCGTGCGAGCGCCAGTACGCGTAGACCTTGGCTGGCGAAGCTCTCCACCTGGCGGGTCACACGCTCGCGCTCGGCGGGCTCGAATGGACGTTGCTCACCACTAGGTAAAAGCACGTTGACGCAACCCGGCAGCACCGACTCTGGTGCCCCCTTGGTGTGCAACCAGTCCTGTCCCTCCTGCGCGTCGAGGGTAGACATCAGCTTGCGCTCCGCATCGAAGTTGTACTGGTGGGCACGTCGACGCTCGCGGCTTGCGGCGTCGATGTGAACGCCGAGGTTCTTGGCTGCAATGAGCAGCGCCACCTCGGTCGGATCGCCAGTGCTCTGACCTTCGGACTCCAGGTGAGCGTTGTTGCAGGCAGCGGCGGTATCGGCTAGTGCGCTCAGGGCAATGTCGGGCGAGACGATCGGGGGCTTTCCGTCGAGTTCAGCCTTGCTTGCCACTGTCCAGGCCACGATGGGACGCATACGGTTCTCGGTCAGGGTGCCGGTCTTGTCGGTACAGATGACATCGGTGGAGCCGAGGGTCTCAACGGCGCTCAAGCGCTTGACCAGCGCGCCTCGGCGGGCAAGGGCGCGCACCGCGACAGCCAGCGCCAGGGTGATGACCGGCAGCAGTCCCTCCGGCACGTTGCCCGCCAGCAAGCCGACGGCGAACACGACGCTGTTCTTGAACGACAGGCCGGCGCCGAAGATCGCCAAGGGAACGAAGGCAATGGCCATCGCGATCGCGATGGCGGCGATCAGCCATGCGATCCTGCGGACCTGTCGCTCCAGGGGGCTGGGCTCTTCCTTGACGCGCTCGGACAGTGCGGCGATACGCCCCAGCTCGGTGTGCATCCCGGTCGCGAACA
Organism: Solirubrobacteraceae bacterium; assembly: GCA_050696555.1. Taxonomy (GTDB): domain Bacteria; phylum Actinomycetota; class Thermoleophilia; order Solirubrobacterales; family Solirubrobacteraceae; genus Palsa-744. Next base: position 11,537 of record JBOGYB010000002.1, read on the forward strand.
CGACGCCCTGAGCCTCTCCGCCGGTGGCGCTCGTGCCGCTGAAGAGGAGATCCCGCGCGGCGATCCGCGGTACGCCGGTGTCGATGAGCTCCGCAGAGCGCAGCGCCGGAGCCGACTCGCCCGTGAGCGTGGAGAGATCGACCTCCACTGCGCCTGAGAGCAGGCGCATGTCGGCAGCGATCCGATCGCCCTCCTCGATGATTACGACGTCGCCGGGAACCAGGTCGGCGGCCGGGATCGACGCCGGCTGCCCCTCGCGCAGGACCCTGACGTGCTGAGGCAGGAACTGCGCCAGGGCCTCCACCGCTCGCTCTGCCTGCATCTCTTGCACGAACGCGAAGAGGGCGTTGAGCACGATCACCAGCAGAACAGCGATGGCGATGGTTTGGCTGCCGACCGCGAACGACAGGGCTGCGGCGAGCCACAGCAGCAGCGCGAGTGGGTGGGTCAGCTGACGCGCGAGCTCTGCTGGCCACTTCACGCCGCCGCGACGGGTCAGCTCGTTGGGGCCGTACTGGAGCAGCCGCCGCGCCGCCTCCCTTTCGGAGAGCCCGCTGCGTGAGCTGCGCAAGTCGCGCAAGAGCAGCTCGGCGGCCTCCTCGACATCGACCTCGCTCTGATCATCGGCGCTCGCCGGCTCGGTCATGTTCCTTGCAACGATCCGCTGGCCGCGACTGGCCCCTCGCTTTCAAGCGAGGAGAGCAGCGCCAGCTCCTCCATCAGCAGGCGGGGCAGCAGGAAGTGCTCGCGCACGCGTTCGCGTCCGCTTTGCCCGAGCTGCTCGCGCAGCTCACGGTCGTTCAGCAGCTTGAGTATCGCCTGAGCGCACTCCTCGGTACTTGCAACGAGGACGCCGCCCACACCTTCGGGCATCTGCAGCGGGATGCCGCCGGCGTGCCCGGCGACGACGGGTGTGCCCTTCCATAGCGACTCGCTCACGACCAGCCCGAAGCCCTCGCGGATCGACTTCTGCACGATCACATCCGAGAGGCGCTGGAAGGCGTTGACCTCGACGTTGCCGACCCCTGTGAGGTTGGTGTAGATGTGGATCTGGGGGTCGTGGTTGGCGGTCTCTGAGACCTGTCGGTAGACCTCCCAGCCCTCGGGATCGTCGAGCGCCATCGAGCCGACGAGCGCGAGCTGAAGGTCTCCGATCTCCTCGCGCACGAGCCGGTAGGCGTCGATCACGCCGAGCGGGTCCTTCCACGGGTCGAAGCGCGACACCTGCGTGTCGAGGCGTCCTGGGATCTCCATCCCGATCCAGTCGAGGATCTGGCTGGCCATGCGGGGGTCGAGGTCAAGGTTCTTGGGGCTCAGGGGGTCGATCGCGGGCGCGATCGTCTGCACGCGGGCGATCGGTAGATCGGGTGGCACGAAGTTGGGCATCGTGAACACCGCCGCGTCAAAGCCCTCTAGGTAGGGGGCCATGAACTGCCAGGCGGCGGGGTTAGGCTCTGAGGTGTCGATGTGGCAGCGCCACACCCAGCGCGCATCGCCCTTACCGTGCGCCTGCAGCAGCCCGGCGGGCTGAGGGTCGTGGATGACGATGAAGTCATAGCCGCCGTCCAGGGTGGCCGCGTTCTCCTCGATACACCTCCGGTATGCCGTCTGCTCAGCGTCGCTCAAGGCGTGTGGGCCGCCCTGTAGCGCGTTGTGCAGCGCCTTGGTGGCGTGAAAGAAGTCCTCGTCGCCGCCGATCACCTTCCAGTCCACACTCAGGCCGAGGTCGCGCAGCAGCGGGACGCCTGAGCGCAAGAGCTCTGAGACTCCACCGCCGTAGGGCGTGGCGTTGACGTGCAGGATGCGCGCGCCTTTCAGCGCCCGTGCGTGCTCGCGCAGCTCGTGCAGGATCGCCTCGGGCGCGATGCCCTCATACGCATCCAGTGACCACCGGCCGACGGCTACCTTCTGCAACACGAGCCGGTTCCCCTCACGGTCCCACCAGGTCGCGCCGCTGGAAGATCCAGACCGCCGCGAGCGAGCTGGTCAGGGCGATCCCGAGCATGATGAGCGCGGCGGTCAGGCGAAAGGGTTGCGCGGGCACGAGCCCGACGTGCGCGAACGGCGTCAGGTCGACGAGCCATTGCGGAGCACCGAGCACCGAGCCCGTCAACTGCCACAGGAACGTGACGGTGACGAGCCCGTATGAGACCCCGGAGCTTGCTCGTGGCACGATCGCGTAGGCGAGCGCAGCGATCCCGAGGAAGAAGAGCGCGACGGGCAGGCAGTTCGCGCCGGCCTCGAGCAGCCGCGGCAGAGAGATGCTGAGCCCCTGGGGGGCAGCGCCAGCCCACGTGAGCAGCCCGGCCACCAGCGAGATCACGACCGCACCGGCCGTGGCCAACAGAAGCCGACCGCTCAGCCAGCGACGGCGGCTTACCGGGAGGGCTAGCAGCGTCTCCAGTTGCTCGTCGGCTTCCTCGTGGCGGGCGGCGCCGATCTGCGCGCACGCGAACAGGCTGGCGGCGAGGATGAAGAAGACGAACACGAAGGCGAGGTATCCGCTGGGCGTCTCGATCGAGCCGACATGGAGCTTGGCTATTTCGCGCTGCACACTCCCTGAGATCCCGGCTGAGGAGATGCTTGTGGAGACCATGCCGAGAATGAACGCGAACACGGCGATGCTCCCGCTCCATACGATCAGGCTTGAGCGCTCTGAGCGCAACGCCTGCGCGGATGGCGAGGAGAGCAGCCGCAGACGCGCGGTCGCGCTATCGCGAGCACCGAGCAGGCCCGTCCCGATGTCACGGCCGGCGGCGATCCGCGCCGCAGAGGCGAGCAGCAGCACGCCTGCCGCAAGCGGGAGCAGCAGGACCAGCGGATGGGGGCCGGTGAAGGGACGCATCTCCTCGGCCCAGCCGAGCGGCGTGACCCAGCGCAACCATGTCGCGCCTGTGGAGGTGTCGGCGATCACGCGCAGCAGCAGTGAGAGTCCGATGATCGCGCTGCCGAGCTCGAGCGCGATGCGGCGTGTCGGCGCGAGCTGGCTTGTGAGAGCACCAACACCGACGAACACCGGCACGACAGAGACCGTTGCCAGGGCGAGATAGGCCGATCCTCCTACCGATAGGCCGCCGGCGAGAAAGCCGATTGACTCGGCGACCCACAGGATCACGATGCCCATTGCGATCGCGGCTATCGCCGAGAGATAACTGGTCCGTCGCCCGACAGGCCCGGCGAGGATGAGTTCCATGCGGCCGGTGTCCTCCTCGGTCCTGAGCGCCCGCACTGCCGCCAGCAAGCCGAAGACGCCGGCGAGGATCGCAAGCGTGCCGCCAACGCGCCAGGCGCTGTAGCCGCTGACCGTCAGCGGGTTGTAGGGGTAGCCGTAGAACAGGCGCAACGCATCGTTGTTGGCGAAGCTGTGGGCGAACGCCAACCGCTCGGCCAGTGTTGGGTAGGCGTGGCGGTAGCCGGCCGGCTGGATGTAGGCGTAGATCGCGAACAGGGACGCGAAGGAGATCGTGCGGGTGCGAGCGTCGCGGAAAGCTCTCCGCGCCAGCGCTCGCGTGGACCCAAGATTGATGCTGGTACGCGATGCGGGCGAGTTGGGCACCGCGAGTGCGCCGCTACTGGCGGACACGGTTCTCAGAGCCGTCGTAGTGGTGCAGGAATATCTCCTCGAGCGATGGCTCGCGGCTGCTGAGCGTCTTGATGGAGTCGCCACCCGCCTGCGCGAGCGCCGCGATCAGTGGGCCCACGCTGCCGGATACCTCGAAGCGCAGCGCGCTGGGTCCCGCGCTCTGTACCTGCACGCCTGCTAGTACCGGCAGCTCAGGCGCGGATCCGGCGAACGTGACCTCGACCGTCTGCGCCGCTAGGTGGCGCAGCTCGGTGAGCGTTCCCTCGTCCACGAGCTTGCCGTCTCTGAGGATTCCCACCCTGTCGCACAGCGCCTCGACCTCGCTGAGGATGTGCGAGGAGAGAAAGATGGTCTGTCCGCGTTGCTTGGCCTCGTTCACACAGTCGCGGAAGACGACCTCCATCAGAGGGTCGAGGCCGCTCGTGGGCTCGTCCAGCAACAGCAGATCGGCGCGTGTCGCGAGCGCCGCGATCAGCTGAACCTTCTGGCGGTTGCCCTTCGACAGCGCCCGGATCTTCTTGTTGGGCTCCAAGTGGAAGCGCTCGATCAGCGTTTCGCGGTAGGTCACGTCGGTGGCGCCGTGCAGGCGCGCGAGGAACTCGAATGTCTCTGTGCTCGTCAACGAGGGCCACAGGAAGGGCTCTCCGGCGACGTAGGCGACGCGCCGGTGTGCTCTCACGGGGTCGCTCCAGGCGTCGAGGCCGAACAGCTCAGCGCGTCCATTGCTCGGACGGTGCAGTCCCAAGAGCAGCCGGATCGTTGTGGTCTTGCCCGACCCGTTCGGGCCGAGATACCCGTAGACCTCACCCTGGCGGACGGTCAGGTCGAGTGCATCGAGCGCAACGGTGTCCCCGTAGCGCTTGCTGAGCCCTTCGGTATGGATCGCTGACGCACCGGGGCTCTCCTCAGAGGTGGCGTCAGGTGTGCTCGGGCGTTGTTGGGTCTGTTGCACAGGAGAAGGATCTGAGGATTGGAGGCTCGCGGCATCCGGGTTTTCTCCGTAGGTGCCGGTGGGATGGCCGTGCTC
>JBOGYB010000003.1:0-15975 GCA_050696555.1 Solirubrobacteraceae bacterium
CGCATACCCGCAGACATCGTCTACGGTGCCCGCAAGATGGAGGCCAGATGAGCCGCACCCGTCGGTACATCTCGGAGACCGCCCAGCCTAACCGGCCGTTGCGTCAATCACAGCTCGCGATGTGAAGGTGTGTCGTCTGCGGTCAGGCGGCAACGATGCGTACTGGAGCACTATCTGTGCTTGCCATGCCCGCCGCCGGCACATGGCTCATCGCATGCTCCGCGAGCGCTGTGATGGTGAGGCTCGGATTCACACCCACGTTCGCGGGGATAGCCGAGCCGTCGCACACGAGTAGGTTCTCGTAGCCAAAAACGCACTGGTGAGCGTCTACGACACCGTGCTCCGCGTCCTCTCCGATCACGGCGCCGCCGAGGATGTGAGCGGTGGTGGGGATGTTCAGCATCGCCTCCATCACCGAGCTCTGTGCCACACCGCCGGTGCGCTTGGCGAACCATTCGGCGGCCTGGTTTGCCACCGGGATGAAGGTGGGGTTAGGGCGCTCGGGGTCCTGTTCGGTGCTTAGCCACAACGTTTTGAACGGCCCCGTTTTCGGCCGTAGCGCCATCGCGTTGTCGAGCGTTTGCATCACGAGGATGATGATCGTCCGCTTCGACCAGTTCTTTGGCCGTAGCACCTGTGCGAAGCGCTTGGGATGGCGCACGATCTGGCCCATCAGCTTCAACGGTCGCGTGAAGCGCGTGCCATCGCCCGTCAGCAGTGTGTAGAGACGGCTCATCGAGTCGCCGTCGTTGCCGTAGGTCACGGTCTCGATATGAGTGTGCGGGTCGGGGTAGATGCTGGAGGTGATCGCCACCCGCTTGATCAGGCTCTCCGGGTAGTCCTCGGGCACGGTCACCGCCAGGATCGCCTCGCTGTTCGTGCGCACCAGCTCGCCCAAGCGATTTGAGATACGTGGCAGTGACCCCAGGCGACACCGTTGCAACAGCGTGTTCGTGCCGAGCGGGCCGGCCGAGACGACCACGCCGCGAGTGCGGTGCACTTCGCGTTCGCGCCTCACCCATGAGCCTGAGCGGATGCTTTCGACCTCGTATCCCTCGCTCCCATCGCCCGCTCCGAGCGGTCGGACGTCGACGACGGTGCGTTCCGGGCTCACCCTCGCCCCGCGCTTCTCGGCCAGATACAGGTAGTTCTTCACGAGCGTGTTCTTCGACCCGTGCGGGCACCCAACCATGCAGCGTCCGCACAACGAGCATGGTGTCCGGTCGGGTCCATCGCCGCCGAAGTAGGGGTCGCGCGTGGCTTCGCCCGCCTCGCCGCCCGGCGCGCCAGCCGTCCCCCCGGGCTCGCCGAAGTAAACGCCCACCGGGGTCTTTTTGTAGGTGTCAGAGACACCCAGCTCCTCGCCGAGTTCACGCAGAAGCGTGTCGGCGGGATCGTCGTAGGGGTTCATCGTCACGCCCAGCATTCGCTGCGCTTCCTCGTAGTGGGGAGCCAACTCTGTCTCCCAATCGACGATCTCCGACCACTGCGCGTCTTCGAAGAACTGTTTCGGTGGCACGTACAGCGTGTTGGCATACCCAAGGCTCCCGCCCCCTACACCACAGCCGCTTACCACCGACACGTCTTTGAACGTGGTCAACCTGAAGATGCCCTTCCAACCGATCTTTGGGCGCCAGAAGTAGCGCTTGTAGTCGCTGGTGGACTCGGGGAACTCATGATCGGCAAAGCGCCGCCCGCACTCGAGTACCCCCACTTTGTAGCCCTTCTCCGACAGTCGCAACGCAGAGACGCTTCCGCCGAATCCGGAGCCGATCACCAGCCAGTCGTAGTCGAAGTCCCCTGACATCCCGCCTATGAGCATATTCGCTTCTTGGCGCTTCAGCCAGACGCCGCTATATTCGGTGAAGTAATGGCTGTTGAGCGGGTCGGTAATAAGCCCTGCGGAGGGCGCTACGGGGACATTGTCCAGTCGATCGGCAACACGCCGCTCGTGGAGCTTCCGCGTCTCTCTCCCAAGCCGGGCGTGCGTATCTGGGCGAAGCTCGAGTCGCGCAACCCCACAGGTTCGGTAAAGGATCGCGTCGCGCGCGCGCTCATCGAGGACGCCGAGGCACAGGGTGCGATCATGCCCGGTCAAACGATCTTGGAGCCCACATCCGGCAACACCGGCATATCGCTCGCGATGATCTGTTCGCGCAAGGGCTACCGGCTGAAGGTGGTGATGCCCGAGAACGTCACCCCCGAGCGCACCCAGCTGCTCGAGATGTACGGTGCGGAGATCGTCTACTCCGAGGGCTCCAAGGGGTCAAACGGGGCCGTCGAGAAGGCGCTCGACATGGCCCAAGCCGACTCTTCCTACTACATGCCCTACCAGTATGGGAATGTCGCCAACCCCAACGCCCACTACAACGGTACGGCGCTGGAGATACTCGAGGAGCTCGACGAGGTGTCCGCGTTCGTGGCGGGTCTCGGCACGGGTGGCACGCTGATGGGCAACGGTCGGCGTTTGAAGGAGACGTTCGGCGATGCCTGCAAGGTTGTTGCCGCCGAGCCGATGCAGGGCGAGCCGGTGCAGGGTCTGCGCTCGCTCGACGACGGTTTCATCCCCCCGATCATCGATATCTCGTTGCTCGACCGCAAGATCTTCGTCACCAACAGGGACGCCATCATCTGGACGCGCAAGCTGTTGGACGAGGAGAGCGTCTTCGCGGGTGTCTCCTCCGGAGCCATCGCACGTGTTGCTGTCCGAATCGCGGGCGAGCTCGATGAGGGCAACGTCGTGTTCGTCGTAGCCGACGACGGTTGGAAGTATCTGTCGAGCGGCATCTACACGCTCCCCGTCGACGAGATCGAGAACCTCGACGCCACCGTGTGGTGGTGAGCATTAGATGGACATCTCTCCGCAACAGCTGGAGCAGATAGTCGCGCACGCACGCGAAGAGGCCCCAAACGAGTGTTGTGGCCTGGTCGCGGTGGTGCAGGGTTCGGAGGTGGGAGAGGGGCACGCTATGAACGTGCGCTCCGCCCGCAACGTGTACGCCTCCCCAAAGCGCTTTGAGATCGACGGCCGCGACATTCTGGCTGCGATGAACGAGTTCGAAGAGCAGGGCTGGGAGATCGGCGCGATCTACCACTCCCACACCCACACGGCTCCCTACCCGTCGCAGACCGATGTCAACTTTGCCGCCAACTGGCCAGGGGTGGAGTGGATCATCGTCGGGCTCTCCGACTCTGAGTACCCGGAGGTGCGGTCCTATCTGATCGAGGAGGGGGTCGTCCGTGAGGTGGCCTTGGAGTGCGTCCAAGTCTGATCGCCCCGGACGCCGCGACATGACTGTTGCCGGCGAGTTGACGGGAACCGGCGGGCGGACCGGCGAGCTGCACCTCGTGAAGGTGGCTTACGCGAACAACCTCCCCGAGGCGGAACTGATCCAGAGCCTTCTGCGCCAGGAGCACATCCCGAGCATGGTCCGCCGCAATGGCGGCTTCGACGTCCCCGACTTCATCGCATCAGGTCCACGCGACGTGCTCGTGCCGGCCTCGCAGGCCGATCGCGCGCGCGAGTTGCTCGCCTAGCAGTCAGACGAGGACCGGCTGGCCCATCGGCTGGCCGGCTTCGCGCGTGATCGCCTCGATCTCTTCGGCGGCGCGCTCGAACTCACCGTCGGAGAGCACCGGGGTGCCCTCGAAGGGCAGTTCGCGCTGGAGCTCCAGCCATGAGCTGCACACTCCGTACTCGTCGCGTACCTTCACCGTCACCGGGCGGGGGATGCGGTAGGTGCGGAGCAGCAATACGTGCAGCGGATGACGCCGCTTCCATTCCAAGCGCTTCTCGGCGTAGTCGGGGGTCCACACGTAGAACGGCGAGAGGGCATCCACGGCGCGGGGGTCGGAGATCGTGAAGTGCCCCGCCACCTCCGCCCACGCTCTGATGCGCACACGCTCGGGCTGCTGTATGCCCCCTTCCACGCTGAACGCCTGCACCGGCGGCTCGCCGTCGTTCCAAACCCCTTCCTCTAGGGCCCTGCGAAGCTCGGGTTGGTGGGATTCGCGCACGAGGTCGTTGCGCTGGTGGTCGAAGGTGGGGTAGAGGAAGAAACGGTCGTGCTCGAGCTTGAAGTGCTTTTCGGGCTCGCGGATACCGCCCTTGCGCAGGGTGATGAGCTGCTCGCCTTCGGCGAGGGCGCGGACGGTGACCGCCCATTCCTTGAGAGCAATTGGCATTTTTGGGATGACCTGAATAAGAGGGATCGTCAGAAAACCGCGCTACCCCGTCCGTGCTGCCTCAAACAGGCCGATGGCACGGGGCGTCGCTCGCGTTAAAGATACGAAATCCGAGCGAAAATCCCAAATCCCCTGCAAATGGAGGGTTTTTCTGGCATTCCGCCGGTTACGAGACGTTCACAGGTGCTGGCCTGCCAGGCCCTCGGCCGTCTCGATCAGCGATGCGTAGTCGTCTGCCCCATGGCCGCGTCTCATCGTCGCCGTCAGCACGTCGCGCGCGTGTGCCGCCGCCGGGAACGGCACTCCCGCGGTCTGGGCTTCCTCCAGGCAGAGGCGTACGTCCTTGAGCAGATGCTCGGTCTTAAAGAGGGTCGTGTAGTCGTGTTCGCGCATCGCTCTTGACTTCATCTCCATTTGCGCTGAAGCCCCCGAGCCGCTCTGAGTCACTGCCACGAGCGCATCGAGATCGACTCCGGTTGCCTTTGCCAGCAACAGCGCCTCCGCCACGGCCGCCGCGTTGGCCGCGCCGAGTGAGTTGTTGATCAGCTTCAGCATCTCCCCCTGTCCGAGTGCTCCCACATGCACGATCAGCTCGCTCATCGACTCCAGCAGCGGCTTGGCGCGCTGGAAGTCCTCCCGCGCTCCCCCCACCATGATTGTCAGCGTGCCCGCCTGCGCGCGCGGCGAGGAACCGGTCACGGGGGCATCGATCATGTCGATATTCCGCTCTGCCAGTCTCGCGGCGATGCGCCGTGTGTCCGTGGGCGCGATCGTCGACATGTCCACGCACAGCAACCCCTCTCTGGCGCCTTCCACCACTCCGCTGTGGCGGCAGAGAACATCCTCCACTTGAGCACCGTCGACCACCATGCTCACGACGATGTCACTCGCCGCCGCCACCTCCGCCGGTGTGCTCGCGGTGCTCGCTCCGTGCTCGTTCGCCCAGCGCTCGGCCTTGCCTTCCGTGTGGGTCCACACGGTCAGCTCATACCCCGCCTTGGCGACGTTGGCGGCCATACGGGAGCCCATGATCCCGAGGCCGAGGAACCCGATCCGCTCAGGCATGGCGATGCTCCCTGAGACCGCGTGCGGGACGCTCAGACGCGAGGGGTGGAGGGGACCCCATATCCGCCGCCGCCCGGAGTTTCGATGCGGAGTCGCTCACCGGCTCGAAGCCTACCCGTCGTCTTCGCGGGCAACGCGCGCGGATTGCCGCCGGCGCCGATCAGCGTGTCGTGGCCCGGCTCTCCCGGCTTGCCGCCCTTAGCTCCCGGGGGAGCGTGGCGCCTGCGCTCGGCGATCAGCGAGAAGGTCATATCGCGCAGCGCCTCCAACTCGCGCACCACGCCGTCTCCGCCCCTGTGCTCACCTTCTCCGCCCGAACCTCGGCGCAGCGCATACTCGGTCACACGCAACGGCAATTCCCGCTCCAATGCCTCGATCGGGGTGTTGAGTGTGTTGCTCATCGCCACATGCACCCCGCTTGGGCCATCCGCGTCCTCGCATGCGCCCTGCCCCCCACCAAGCGTCTCGTAGTAGCTGAAGTCCTCATCGCCGAGCGTGAGGTTGTTCATCGTCCCCTGTCCGAGTGCGCAGCCAAACGCGCTCAAGACGAGGTCCGCCACGCGCGAGGAGGTCTCCACGTTGCCGGCCGCCACCGCTGCGCCCGGCGCTGCGTTCAGCAGGCAGCCCGCGGGCACGATCGCCTCAACCGGGCGGTATGCGCCCGAGCATGGTGGGATGTCGGGGTCGGTGAGCACCCTCACGGCAAACCAACACGCCGAGAGGGTCACCGCCAGCGGACAGTTGAGGTTGCCCTCGTGCCTACCCGCCGAGCCCGTGAAGTCGAGTACCAACCGCTCGCCCTTCACGGTTGCCTTCAGGCGCAGATGAAGGTCTCCCTGGGCGGTCTCCAACACGTCGGTGGCTTCACGCACCCCATCCTCCAGCTTGGCGATGCAGGCGCGTGTGCGTCGCTCCGCATAGTCGAGCACCGCGCCGGTCGCCATCTGAAGTCGATCCACGCCCACGCGCCCCGCAAGCTCCTCCAGGCGCAACGCTCCGGTGCGATTGGCTGCCAGTTGCGCGCGCAGATCGGCGCGCCGCTCCTGTGGCTGGCGCATCCCCCCAATGATGCGCTCGATCGCCTCCTCGGTCATCCGCTGGGGTGAGATCACTACGCCCTCTTCCTCGAGGTTGCGGCTGTCGGCCGGCATCGACCCAGGCACACGCCCGCCCACGTCGGCGTGGTGTGCACGGCTGGCGGCGAAGCCGATGAGCGAGCCTGTTGCGGCTCCGGTGGAGGTGTTGTGTGTCTCCTCACAGGGTGACTCGCGCGCGTGCGCGGAGTAAGGCTCACTTCGCGCACGCGCACGCGAGTCACCCACGAAAACAGGTGTAACGACGGTGATGTCCGGCAGGTGCGTCCCACCCTCGTAGGGGTCGTTCAACACCCATGACACCCCCTTGCTGTGCTCCTCGGCGACGACCGCCCGTACCGCGGCGGGCATCGACCCCAGGTGCACGGGGATGTGCTCGGCCTGCATCACCATCTCCCCATCGCGGTCGAACAGGGCTGTCGAGGCGTCGCGACGCTCCTTGATGTTCGCCGAGTGCGCGGACCGCACCAGCGTCGCACCCATCTCCTCGCATGCCGCCCTCAGTGCGCCCACGATCACCTGCAACTCGATCGGGTCCAGTGCGCTCATGCGCTTCGCTCCAATAGGACCGTCCCGTGCTCGTCCACGCTTCCGCTCCACCCGGGCGGCACCAGCAGCGTGGACTCGGGCATGGCGCAAAGCGCAGGTCCTTGTATTTGCAGGCCTGCCGGTAGCTCGCCTCGCCACAGCTCCGTCTCGACCCGCTCGCCGTCGAACACCACGTCTGTGGTTTCGCGGGCGGGCGGGCTCCCTGCGGTTGCCCCAAGGGTCAACGGCGGTCGCGCTCCCCACGCCGATACGCGTATGTTCACCAACTCAACCTCAGCGTCCCCGTCGCGGTAGCCGTAACGCTGCTCGTGTGCGTCCTCGAAGGCGGCGCGAATGTGCTCGATATTGGCTTCCACGCTCAGCTCGAAGGATTGGCCCTTGTAGCGGAGCTCGTAGCGCGTCTCGATGCGCTCGACCGGTCCGCTTGCTTCCGTCCCGAGCCCGAGCTCGCTCGTGGCTTGCTCGACCAGGGCACGGCGCTCTTCGGCTACGCGCTCGCTTGTGAAGGTCTCACCGCCGAGCATCACGGTCCGCGATGCGTCCCGGCGTGGGGCCGCGGCGGCGAGACCGAACGCCGAGAGCACACCACTTGCGCGCGGGCACAGCACTCGCGTGATTCCGAGCTCATCTGCCATCGCTGCCGCGTGCAGCGGTCCGGCGCCGCCGAATGGCATGAGCGCGAACCACCGCGGGTCGACCCCACGCTCGACCGTCATCACAGCAAGCGCTCTGCGCATCTCCCCCTCCGCCACTCGCACGATCCCCTCCGCGCACGCCGGTGTGTCGAGTCCGAGCTCCCCCGCGAGCGTCTCTACGGCGCGCTGCGCCGCCCCGCGGTCGAGGTTTATACCACCCGCGAGGGGCACATCCTCGAGCAGTCTGCCGAGCACCAGGTTCGCGTCGGTCACAGTCGCCCGCTCGCCGCCAAGGCCGTAGCAGGCGGGACCCGGGACGGCCCCCGCGGATTGTGGCCCTACGCGCAGGGCACCCCCCTCGTCGCGCCACGCGATCGAGCCGCCCCCCGCGCCCACTGTGTGAATATCAAGCGCGGGCAACGCCATCGGTCGGCCCGCCACCCTGCGCTCCGCGGTCTCGGTGACCCTGCCGTCCTCGATCACGCACACGTCGCATGAGGTGCCGCCCATGTCGAAGCACAGCACGTTTCGCTTCCCTGTTGCCTCGCTCAGCAGAAGCGCGCCACCGACGCCTCCGGCCGGGCCCGAGAGCACTGTCAGCGCTGCGTGCCCTGCCGCTCTGCGGGTGTCCGTGAGCCCCCCGGAGGACTGCATCACCTGTGCTTCAGGCAGGCCCCGCTCGGCTGTTTGCTCGCCGAGGCGAGTCAAGTACGTCGCCAGCAACGGCGATAGCGCCGCGTCGATCTCCGTCGTCGATGCTCGCTCGTGCTCCCTGAACGTACCCACAAGCTCGTGCGAGAGCGACAGATGGGTCTCTTTCAAGCGTTTTCCGATCAACTCACCCAGCCTGCGCTCGTGCTCGGGATGGGCATAGGAGTGCAGCAATACCACTGCAACTGCCTCGGGTTCCGTCTCGGCCAAGCGCTCCACGAGCGCCAGCGCCGCGTCTTGGTCGAGCGCCAGCAACGGCCCATCTGGGCCCATTCGCTCAGGTGCGCCGAAGCGCAGCTCGGGTGGAACCAGCGGCCTTGGGCCCGCCTGGCACAGCCGGTACAGACTCGGTCGCGCCTGTCGGCCGAGCTCAACGATGTCCGTGAAGCCATCGGTTGCCACAAGCGCAGTGCGTGCCCCCTTGCCCTCCAGTAGCGCGTTGGTCGCCACTGTCATGCCGTGGGCAAAGCGCTTCACCTCCTCGGCCTCCACGCCGGCTCGCGCCAGCACCGCCTCGATGGCTGCCATCACTCCCTTCTGCTGCATCCCTGGGGTGCTCGGCGCCTTGGCGGTGTGTGTGGTCCCCGCATCCACCACGAGCACCGCATCGGTGAAGGTTCCGCCTACATCTACCCCGAGCAGCATCGCCCGGGAAGGCTACTCAGGCTGCGGCCAGGCGCTCGGTGTGCTCGGTGTCGGCGAGATGCTGGTGGGAGGGACAGTAACCGTTGTGGGGCAGTGGCATTCTCTGACAACCCGACCCCTTGCGGGTGGTCGCCCGGCAGGTGGGCGGCTCGTCGGTGAACGTCGCGTAGGCGGCCGCCGGATTCTCGATCAGAAACTCCTGTGCAAGCCCGATGTAGTGCACAACTGTTTGCAACACCCGCTTTTGCGCACTCATCGGGAAGTACGTCCTGATGTCGTAGAACAGTGTCTTCGCGGGCTTCGCGAAGTAATGACGGTCTGTTGCCAACCGCTCGAGCGCGGCCTCGCATGCGTCCAATACCTGCTTATGGTTGGACACGTGGTCGGCGTCCACCCGTCCCTCGGCGATGTACGGCGCCAACTCTCGGTATATGGCTCGACTGAACTGATACATGGCTCGCTCCCTACTCAACACCGGTGTAGTCACAAAAGACCGGGTGTCGAGTATCCAAGCCATTCTTAAGGCGCACAGAAGTTATTCATTAAGCCTGGGTTAGCTTTCACTCCCACGTCTGCCAACAAAGCGACTCATCGATATCTCGCCGGTTCGCGCCAGCGGGAGTTTGCTCGGGGAGGCAGGCGACGACGTGCTTTCGATCGAGTGTGGCATCCGAGTTGGGGTGATCGATGCGCATGTGGGTTCCCCGACTCTCCTCACGCGCCAGCGCCGCCCGCGCAATCATCCGCGCCAACGGATGCCGCTCGTCAAGTAGGCCTCTCAGGCTCTCCGCGGACCGTTCGATCCCGGCGTGCTCCCATAGGGCGATCTGCGTCCTCCGGTCGACGCCTACGATCGGGCTTGACGGTGGCGATGTCTGCACCGAGCGCTCTGGAGGGCCGGCGGGGTGCGGCTCGTCCAGCGTCGCCAGCGCCGCCCGTGCTCCAAACACAAAGCACTCGCTCAACGAGTTCGACGCCAGCCGGTTCGCCCCGTGCAAGCCTGTGCAGGCTGTCTCGCCCACCGCGTACAATCCCGGCACAGCCGAGCGTCCGTGCAGGTCGCACACCACCCCCCCGATCGTGTAGTGGGCAGCCGGCGCCACCGGCACCAGTTCACGCGTTGGATCTAGGCCGGCGTCGCGCAGCGCTCCCACCACGTTCGGGAACAGCGCGGGGTCGATCGTCCGCATGTCGAGGCTCACCGAGCGTGCCCCGCTGTCACGCAGATTGGCCTGGATCGCACGCGATACCTCGTCGCGCGGTGCCAACTCGTCTACGAAGCGTTCCCCGCTGTCGTCGTGCAGAGTCGCTCCCTCTCCTCTGATCGCCTCGGTGATCAGGAAGCCTTCCCGGCCCTTTACCCCGATCACCGCCGTCGGGTGGAACTGCACGAACTCGAGGTCCGCCAGTGGTGCCCCCGCCTCGTGCGCCAGCAGCAGTCCCTGCCCCACCGACCCAGGTGGGTTTGTCGTGCGCGACCACAACGCCGCCGCGCCGCCGGTGCTCAACACCACCGCCCGTGCTCCCAGTGTGCGTGATGCCGTCCGCGCCCCGTCCGCATGTCCGTTGGGCGAATGCTCCACGCCAACGCAACGTCCCTCGTTGCTCAACAGCAGGTTCGACACTCGTGCGCCCTCGATCACGCTCACACGCTCGTGTGCCACCACCAGCGCCGAGAGCTCACGCAGCAAGCGCCTACCAGTCGCGCTCCCGCCCGCATGCACGATCCGTCTGACGGAGTGTCCACCCTCCAGGCCCAGGGCCAAGCGTCCTCGCCGGTCGGCGTCGAAGTGAAATCCAAGTCTCTCCAGGTCGTGTACGCACGCAGGGGCCTCAGTCACGAGCGCCTGTGCAGCCGACCGTCGCACCGCACCGCGCCCCGCGCGCTCGGTGTCCTTCAGGTGCAGCTCCGGGCTGTCGTCATGGGCGAGTGCCGCCGCCAGCCCACCCTGCGCCCAGTAGCTGGCGGTCTGCGCCAGGGGCATCGCCGAGAGCAGCGCCACGCTCCCGCCCTCACGCGCCGCGCACAGGGCCGTGTAAAGACCCGCCGCGCCCGCTCCCACCACTGCCACATCGACATCGGCATGGGAGCTGTCCCCCGCTGCTGCCGAGCTCATCCGGCGAGCTGCACCAGCGCCGCCGTCAGCACTCCGAGGGCGAGCACCACTATGACTAGGAGAGCGATCACCAGCGCCTTCCATTTAGGTTGCGCCGCCAGCCGCGTGCGGGCGGCTGCCCCGCAACGCATGCACCAGTCCTGCTCACGCTTCAACGGGGCTCCGCACAATGGGCACAGCTCGCGCTCCACCCCCTCCTCCGTGCTCGCGGGGGTAGGCAGCGGAGTCGTCGCGCTCACGCGCCCCTCGCCGGCGGCCGCAAGATCTGCGTAGGCTCCTCCTCAGGCTCCCGCTTCTGCTCACCGTTGTCCGAGGGAGCGGGCTGGGAGGATGGCGAAGACCGGGGAGCGGCAGGCCCGACCGGTGACCCCTCCTCCTTGTGAGTGTCCAGGGAAGGGGTCTCTGCCTCTGGGGCCTTCGCGTCACGCGCGGGCGACTCGGGCGCCGCACCAGGGGCTGGAGGCGACAGCTTCGTGGGGAACACCGGCCTGGCCGCAACCGGCGTCGCGGGTGGGGTAGGCGTAACGGGCGCGGTGGGACGGCCGATCGACAAGTCCGTCGGCTGGTTACTCGCAGCCGCGGCGGCAGGTGCCGTTTGACCGGGTGGCGAGCTAGGCGTGACCGTCTGAGCGGGCCCCGTACTCGGTGCGCTCGCGGTTACCGGCGCGGTGGACAGGGGGCGGTCGGCGCTCATATCGAACGCTAGGCCACACCCGGGACAGAAGCGATCGTCGCTGCCATGGATCGCAGCGCACCGTGGGCATGCCGCGATGCCCACTTCGCGCAGCACAGTGACAGGCCTCAATTCGCGTAGGGCCTCTTCCAGTGCTCGCAGCTCCGTGTCTATGTGCCCGAGCGTCGCGAGCTTCGCCAGCACCACCTGATCGTTGCGCTGGCCGAAGCGGTGCAAGTCGAATACCAGACCCCCGAGATCGCGATAGGCGAGCTCTCGTGCCTTGCGCAAGAAGCGAGCGCGCCGGCGCATCCGCCCGCGCTCGCCGAACCCGGGCGCCTGAGGCGTCGGGTGGGTGGGCTGCTCGCTCTGCGTGCTCGCCGGCACAGGCTCCCCTGGTTTCTGCTCAGGCGCCTGTGGGGTCTGAGCAGGTGCTTGCGGTATTTGCCCAGCTTCGTCCGCTCCTGCCACGCCTCCATGCTATCCGGCATCAGCGACGAGCGAGCGGTATGCCTCTGTCACCCGCTCCGCCATCGGCGTGGCGGAGTACTGCTCCGCGCGTGCGCGCCCCTCTATACGGGGGTCCGGATCGGCTAGATGGGGGGCGAGCGCCACGCCCCATCGCTCCAGGTCGAAGTCCCCGCACAATGTCCCCACGAGGCCCTCGAGCGCCTCGCGATGGACTCCAACGGGGGTACCCAGCACGGGCACATCGCACGCCAGTGCCTCCAGTGCCGCCAACCCGAAGCCCTCCCGCTCGGAGGGTACGAGCACCGCGTTCGAGGCGTTTACGAACAGCGGCACTCGCCCCGGCTCGACGCCCCCCAGCGTGAGCAGCTTCGCTCCACAGGCCCGCGCGAGTGCCTGCGCACGGTCGTGGCGCTTCTCCGGGCGACCCGGGTCCGCGGGGAAAAGGAGGTAGGGGGTGTGCGGTTCCAATTGCAGCTCCTCTCGCGCCCGAAGGCGAGGGATCGGCTTGAACCTCTCCATATCCACTCCGCAGGGGAGCACTACCGCGCGCTCTCGGTTGCGCTTTCCCGGGATTTGTTGCACCAGCGACTGCGACACCGCTGCGAGCAGGCCCATCTTCGGCAGCACAGCGCCAGTCAAGAGCCGTGTACGGGGGTGGCTCAGATCGGTGCCGTGCACGGTCAAGGCCCGTCCTCGAGCCTGTACGGCAAGTGCGGGCCAGGCGGTCAAGCCGAAGTGGGCGTGCACCACGTCAAAGCGCTCTCCCCCGTAGCGTTCGCGCAAATCGCGCGCTGCTCCCGCCAGATTGCGGGCGCCCGGTGGGAACTCGTACAGCTCCACGCTCAAGCCGGGCAACCTGTGCAGCGCGTCCACCTGATCGCGCACGAAGCTCCCGCGCTCGGGGTGGGACTCGTCAGCCTTCATGTTCGACACTACGAGCGTGCGCATCGGCGCTGACGGTAGCGCTCTGGAATGATGGCCTACGTGACGGACTCCCACCAGAGTGACACCGCGGCGTCTGACCGCGATCCGCGTGCCCGTCCCATCGGGGTGTTCGATTCGGGTGTCGGTGGGCTCACCGTGCTGCACGAGTTGCTCGTGCGACTGCCCTGCGAGGACTTCGTCTACCTGGGCGACACAGCTCGCTTCCCATACGGGGAGCGCACTCCCGAGGAGCTCGCGCGCTTCTCCTCGGAGATCGCCGAGGAGCTCCTGCGCCGCCGCGCCAAGCTGCTCGTCATCGCGTGCAACTCAGCCACCGCCGCGGCGCTCCCCATCCTCGAGCGGCGCATGATGGAGACCACGCTCGGCGTCGATGTGCTCGGCGTAGTCCGTCCCGAGTCGCTACGCGCCGTCGCCGCCACCCGCAACGGTCGCATCGGTCTGCTTGCCACCCCCACCACAGTCGCGAGTGGGAGCTATGAGCGCGCCGTATCTGCTGTCGACCCCCACGTCACACTCCACCCTGTTGCCTGTCCCGAGCTTGCATCCATCATCCAGGACGGTCACCAGTTCGACGAGCGCGCTATTGCCTCGGTCAGGGAAGCCTGTGCCCCATTGCGCGCCGCGAGGGTCGACACGGTGATCCTCGGTTGCACCCACTATCCGCTCATCAGCCCGATGCTCCAGCGCATGCTCGGCCCCTCCGTCACCCTCGTGAGCTCAGGCGGGGCGCTCGCGCGCCAGGTGGAGCACGCGCTCTCCACGCGCTCCCTGTCCAATCCCCGCCAGGATGGCGAGGGGGACTACCGGTTCCTCTGCACGGGCGACACCGACGCCTTCCGCGAGCTGGGCACCCGCTTCTTGCAGATGCCGCTTGGTGAGGTCGAGCATGTAGATCCCCACATCGCGGGGATGCTCGCGTGAGCGTCGAGATCGAGAAGGCCGTACCGGGAGTGCGCAAACGCAGCTATGCGCGCGGGGTGGGAGATCTGCGCCCGGTGGAGATCGAGCCGGGTTTCGTGCGCACCGCCACCGGCTCCGCGCTCATCTCGATGGGGGAGACACGCGTCATCTGCACCGCCTCCGCCCAGGAGCAGGTGCCGCGCTGGATGGCCGGTAAGGGGCGCGGCTGGCTCACAGCCGAGTACGGCATGCTCCCGGCCTCCACCGGTGATCGCAAGCAGCGTGACATCTCCAAGGGCCGACCTGACGGACGCGGTGTGGAGATCCAGCGCCTCATCGGTCGCTCCCTGCGCGCCGTCATCGACCTAAACACGCTCGGGGAACGCACGATTTACCTCGACTGCGACGTGCTCCAAGCCGACGGGGGCACCCGCTGCGCATCCATCACCGGTGCGTATGTCGCCCTCGCCCTCGCCTGCGCAGAGCTCGAGCGCAAGGAGCGCATCGAGTCCTCGCCGCTCACAGGCTCCATCGCCGCCGTCTCGTGCGGGATCGTCGAGGGCCGCGCGCTACTCGACCTGGACTACGGCGAGGACTCAACCGCCGAGGTCGACGCCAACGTCGTCATGACCGGCGACGGTGGTCTCGTGGAGGTGCAAGCCACGGCCGAGCGCACCCCCCTCTCGCGCGCCTCGCTTGACGAATTGCTCGCGCTGGCTGCCTCTGGGATAGACGATCTGCGCGGATTCCAGCAGCAGGCATTGCGCGACGTGTAGGAGGCGGTCGTGTCGTCAGCCCCGAGCGACCCTCCCGCCGCAAGGCACGCGGAAAATCCCTCCTCGTTGCTTCTCTCCACGCGCAACGAGCACAAGCGCCGCGAGTTCGCGAGGTTGCTCACCGGCTTTGTCGTAGAGGCTCTTCCCGACGACGTCACGCTCCCGCCCGAGACCGGCGATACGTTCGCCGCCAACGCGCTCACCAAGGCACGCGCCGCCGCCACCGCCACCGGGCGTGTCAGCATCGCCGACGATTCGGGCATCGAAGCAGAGGCCCTCGCCGGCGCTCCCGGGGTGCGCTCCGCACGCTATGCGGGGGAGAGCGCCACCGATGAGCAAAACCTCGCCAAGCTACTCACGGAGGCACCCGTCGCAAGCCCACTCGCCTATGTCTGCGCGCTCGCCTACGTCGATCCGATCGGAGGGGTCGAGCGGGTCTTCGAGGGGCGCTGGACCGGCCGTCTCGCCGACGGTCCCCGCGGGGAACGGGGCTTCGGCTACGACCCCGCGTTCCTCCCCGACGAGCATCCCGAGATGACGGCGGCTGAGCTCTCCGACGAGCGCAAGGACGAGCTCTCCCATCGCGGACGCGCCGTCCGTGCGCTCCACGCCTGGCTCACGTCAGGTTGATTGCCGCCGACGCCCCCACAGCCATGCTTAGCGCCGCATACCCGGTGTAGTCGGACAGCAGCAACAGCACCGCCGTGACCAACGCCACGAGCACCGTCACGATCCATGCCACGCGAGAGAGCTCCATTCCGACGTATTCTTCCCTTTCGTGCCCGAACCTGCGCCCCCGTTTGCTCCCGATGTAGCGGCACCCTCGGTTGCAACATCGTTCGGCGACCGGCTCGCAGCTCACGTCGAGCTTCGCCAGTCGCAGATTGTGCTCGGGCTCGACCCCGACCCGATGGCGCTGTGGCCCGGAACCTACGCCCCGGACCGCGGCTCGGTAGCTGAGCGTGCAGCCGCCTCCGTGCTCGCCCACTGCCGTGCGCTCATCGACGCCGCCCGCCCCGCCTGTGTGGCCGTCAAGCCCCAGCTCGCCCGCTTCGAGGTGCTCGGTGCGCCCGGCTGGGGAGCGCTTGAAGCGGTGGTTGCCTACGCCCGTGAGGCTTCGCTACTGGTCATCGCCGACGCCAAGCGCGGCGACATCGACGTCACCGCGCTCGCCTACTCCCGTGCGCTCATGGGCACCCTCCCCACCCT
>JBOGYB010000004.1:0-15121 GCA_050696555.1 Solirubrobacteraceae bacterium
CGTTCACGCCGACCGGTGGCGCAAACGCCCGCGCAGCCGGAGGCTTTGGCGGCGGGCTCACCCCGGCGCAGTGGTTGAAGCTCGTCGCTCGTCTCGGACAGGTACCCGACCCCGCCGTCGGCTCAAAGCCCTCGACTGCCGCTGTTCCGGACTCGCCGGTCGCTGTCTCCTCGGGCAAGGAAGGCAGGTAGAGCGATGGCGACGAGCGCTCCTCCCGGCCCCCCGTCGGCCACGCCTGCTCCGCTACCGCCGCCGGTGCGCCCGATCCGGACGAGGACGGTGCGTATCGTCGCTGTCGGCGCCCTCGTAGTTGTGGTGGCGATCGTTCTGCTGCTCGCGCTCGCCGGCAAGAAAAGCGACACCTACCAACTGATCTTCCCCGAAGCCGGCCAGCTCGTGCGCGGCGACCAGGTGCAGGTCGGAGGGGTGCCGGTGGGCTCGATCAAGAACATCACGCTGCTGCACAACTATGACGTGCGCATCACGATCAACGTCGAATCCTCGCTTCATTTGCATAGGGGAACGACCGCCGAAATTCGCGTGCCTTCGCTCTCGAGCGTCGCCAACCGGTACATCGCGCTCTCGCCAGGACCCAACAACGCCCCCGCTCTGCCGTCCGGGTCGACTCTGGGCGTGACGGCCACGCACGGCGTGACCGATCTGGACCAGTTGTTCAACATCTTCACGCCGAAGACCCGCAAGGGCCTGCAGCAGCTCTTCCAAGGCTCGGCTGAAAGCTACACGGGTGTGGCGCCGCAACTTCAGGTCGACTCGAAGTACTTCCCGCCGGCGCTCGCGGCGGTGGATCACGTGCTCGCCGAGTTCGGGCGCGACGGTCCGACGCTCACCAACTTCCTCGTGGAATCTGCCAAGGCCACAACCGTCCTGGCGGGCCGCAGCCGGCAGCTGACACAGCTCATCTCAAACGCCGACACTGCGTTTGGCGCGATCGGCTCACAGGCGGCGAGCCTCACCGCCGGCCTGAAGGCGTTGCCGGGGACCCTCAAAGAGGGCAACCGCACATTCGAAGAACTCCCCTCGACGCTCGCCGCCCTGCGCAAGCTGATCGACGTATCGAAGACCGACACGAAGGAACTCGCGCCGTTCTTCTCCAAGTTGCGTCCGCTCGTGAAAGCGGCGACACCGGTCGTGGGCGAGCTCGGCGAAGCCATCGCCAAGCCCGGATCCAGCAACGACCTGACCGAAGCGGCGCTGGCGCTGCCGGACCTTGCGCACACTCTCGTCAGCGCCTCACCCCACGCTGTGCGTGCGCTCGAAGAATCCTTGCCCATCACGGCCCTGTTCGGGCCCTACACGCCCGATCTGGAGGGTTTTATTCGCGCCTTCGGAGAGACGTCCGGCTACTACGACGCCAACGGTCACTATGCGCGTCTAGCAGGCGGCTTCCCCGACTTCGCGCCCAATTCCGAAGGCACGCTCAAACCGGCCGAACCCGCGCAAGTGCTGAAAGCCCTGAAGACGGGCCAGCTGCGCCGCTGCCCCGGCGGTGGCACACAGCCCGCTCCGGATGGCTCCTCGCCCTTTACAGACAACGGCCAACTCGGCTGCGATCCCTCTCAGACGCCATGAATCGCCGTCGCTCAAACTCGCTGGCGGGCAGTCCGCTGCTGATCGGGGCGGTCACGACGCTGATAATCGTCGTGGCTGTGTTCCTCTCCTACAACGCCAACAACGGGCTGCCGTTCACGCCCACGTACGACATCAAGGTGCAGTTGCCCGAGGCGTCGGGTCTGCAGAAGGGCAACCAGGTGCGCATCGGCGGCACCCGCGTGGGCGTGATCAGCGCGCTCAGCCCTTACCAGGATCCAAAAACCGGGCGGGTGACGGCGATCGTCTCACTGAAGCTCGAAAAGGGCGTGCAGCCGTTGCCGGCCAGTACCACGGCGATCGTCCAGTCGGTCTCGACTATCGGCCTGAAGTACCTCGCGCTGGAAAAGGGCCACGGCGGGCGATCCTTGAAGCCGGGCGAAACGATCCCCGTCTCGCAGGCACGCGAACCGGTTGACATCGATCAGTTCTTCAATATGTTCGACAAGAAAACCCGCGTCGCCAACCAGATCAACCTGACGAGCTTCGGCAACGGCCTGGCGGGTCGTGGGATTGGCTTGAATGAAACGTTCGCCACGCTGCGTCCGCTGGTGAGGAACGCGATCCCCGTGCTGCAAAACCTCGCCTCGCCGCAGACCGGCCTCGGGGAGCTGTTCGTCGCGTTTGACCGCGCCGCCAAAGAAGTAGCTCCCGTGGCAAACGAGCAGGCCGAATTCTATAGCAACGCCGATACGCTCTTCACCGCATGGGCGGGCGTTGCGCCGTCGCTTGAACAGACGATCGTTGGTGGTCCCCCGGCCCTACATCAGGCGACCGTGTCGCTCCCGTTCGAGGCCGAATTCGTCGACAAGGGCGCCACCTTCATGCGCCTGTTGAAACCAAGCGCGCAAATTCTCACGACCGTGGCGGCGCCGCTCGGCCACGCTTTCTCCGTTGGCGCCGTCAATGTGCGCGCCGCGACGGCCCTCGCGCCTGAGATCAACGAAGCCACCAAGGCGTTCGCCGCCTTCGCGAAGAACCCAATCGTGACTACGGCATTCGAAGACCTGACGCACACGCTCGGCCTGGGCAACCCTCTGCTGGCGGGACTGGCCCAGGAGCAGACCAACTGCAACTACGTGACGCTTGCGTTCCGTAACCTCGCGAGCGTGCTGTCGGAGAGCGTCGGCGTGGGCACGGTTGGGCGTGCCGCAGCCGTGCTCGCGCCGAACGGATCCAACAACGAGGGCCTGCCCTCATCGGCTCCGGCAAACGGTCCCTCGACCGAAAACCACTTGCACTTCAACCCCTATCCGAACGTCGGCGTGTGCGAAGCAGGCAAAGAGATCTACAAGCCCGGCGAAACCGTGATAGGTCACGCACCCGCGACCAACGGCAAGGCGACAGAAAAGACGACCACGCGCGAAACCGACCTCTTCGGCAACAAGTATCCGAACCAGACGCTCGAAGCCCTTGGCGTGAAGAGCTCCAAAGGAGCCAAGAAATGAGCCGTGTGCGCTGGTGGAAACGCTACGACGAGCTGCCCGTCCCCGAGCTACAGAAGTCAAACCCTGTTCGCTTTGGTCTGGTCGTGATCGTAATCACGATGATCGTCGTGTATTTCGGCTTTACAAAGCACATCCCGTTCAAGCACGGCTTCCGCCTCAAGGCGGTCTTCTCGACGGCGGTCAACATCAGCCCCAAATCGCCCGTGCGCGTAGCCGGCGTGAACGTGGGCACGGTCAAGTCGATCGAACGGGTCGGCAACGCCGGTGTCGTGACGATGGAAATCACAAAAGGTGGGCTGCCGATTCATCGCGACGCGACGCTCAAGATACGCGCGCGCATACTGCTCGAAGGCAACTGGTTCGTCGATCTCGAGCCCGGGACGCCCTCCTCTCCCACCGTGTCTTCCGGCTACACGATTCCCATAACCCAGACATCTGACCCGGTGCAGCTCGACCAGATCCTAGACGCGCTCAACACCGACACGCGCGCCAACCTGCAGACGTTTCTGGCCGAATACGGTGCCGCGCTGACACGCAAGCCGACCGCGGCCGAGGACGCCGAACAGAATCCTGCGGTACGCGGCCTCAATGCCGCGCAGGCGCTGAAAAAGACCTACTTCGACAGTCCCAAGTCCCTGAAGGGCGCGGCAATCGTCAACCAGGCGTTCGGCGGCGTGGAACAACACGACCTCTCCAAGCTCATCTCGGGAGGTGAGAAGCTCTTCGCCAAGCTCGACCTCCATGAACAGGAGCTCGGGGAATGGGTCGAAAATTTTGACACTTTCCTTGGCACGCTCGCGGCGCAGTCGAGCGGGCTCGCCACGACGGTCGCCGAGCTGCCGGGCACGCTCCAGAACGCAGGCCGCGCGTTCACCAACTTCAACGCCTCCGCTCCGGCGATCAGGAAATTCTCGCTCGAGCTGACACCGAGCGTGGAACAGATACCCCCCACCATCACCGCCGCATACCCCTGGATCGAACAGGTGCAGGCGTCGCTTTCCCCGACGGAGATCGGCGGCGTGGCCAAGGGCTTCCGTGAAGCGGCCCCCACGATTGCGGGCCTGATCGTGCCCCAGCCCGCCTTCTTCAAGCAGCAGGACCTGCTCTCCAAGTGCTTCAGCAAGATCGTGTTCCCCGCCGGCTACACGAAGCTGCAGGATGGAGCCAACACGTCGGGTGTCGAAGCGTACAAGGAGTTCTGGTACTCGTTGGTCGGGCTTGCCGGCATCAGCCAGACCTTCGACGGCAACGGTCCCACCAACCGCTTCATGGTGAGCACCGGCAATCAGACGCTCCTCTCGGCGCCCGCGAGTGTGGTGGGCGCCAAAACGACCGGCAGGAAACAGCAGTTGCTCGCTCACGTCTCGCAGCCGCCGCTCGGCACGAGCCCGGCGTTTCCCGTGACCGAGCCGCCGTACAAGCCGCTCGTGCCCTGCTACACGCAGGCCCCGCAAAACCTCAACGGCCCGCTTGCGCACGGGCCTGCGGATGGGAGCGGGGGATGACGCCAGGCGAGCAGCATCACGGCGAGCGCGGTCTGCGCGATCAGATCGAGCGCTACCGCACAGCATTCATCTCGGTCGTGGCGATGATCGTGATCGCGCTTTTCGTCGGCGGCTACATCCTGGCCCACGAGCGCCTTTCTCTACCGGGCTGGTTCCCCGGTCTCGGCAAGAGCTACGTGACGCTGAAGGCCGACTTCCGCACCGCCCAGGCGGTCACGCCCGGCCAGGGCCAGTCGGTCACGATCGCCGGGGCAAAGATCGGCGAAATCGCGAGCGTCAAGGCAGACGACGGCGACGCTCTCGTGACGATGAACGTCGAACCCAAGTACGCGAAATACATCTATCGCAACGCCACGATGCTGCTGCGACCGAAGACGGGGCTGAAGGACATGACCGTCGAGGTCGATCCGGGCACACCGAGTGCCGGTCGGATACCGAGCAGCTACACGGTGCCACGCTCGCAGACCGCACCCGACGTGAACTTCGAGGAGTTCCTCTCGGTGTTCGATGCCGAAACGCGCGCCTACCTACAGGAGCTGCTCGCCGGCGCTGCCCAGGGGCTGAAGGGTAACTCGGCCAACTTGTCGGCGACCTTCAAGCGCTTCGATCCGATCGCGCTGTACACGCGCAAGATCACAGCGCAGCTGCAGTTGCGTCACAGGAACATCGAACGCGCGGTCCACAACTTCCAATTGATCGTTGGCGCGCTGGGCGACAAGGACACCGAACTTGCGCAGGCGATCGACGCCTCAAACGCGGTCTTCCAGACGTTCGCCGAACAGCAGCAGAGCTTTGAACGAACGCTCCATCTACTGCCGGGTACCTTGGCCAAGGCTAAGAGCGGGCTCGGTCGGCTCGCGACCGCGGCCGGGGTGACCGGGTCGACCTTGACGAAGCTCGAGCCGTTCGCCAGAGAACTTGGGCCCGCGCAGGAAGCGTCGCGCTCGCTGTTCAAGCAGAGTACGCCGATCTTCAAGAACGAGCTGCGGCCATTCGCTCGCGAAGTCCTGCCGGTAGTCAACCAGCTCGAGCCCTCGCTGAGGGAACTCGGTGAAGCCTTCCCGGGTCTGGAATCCAGCTTCGCGGTGTTCAACGAATTCCTCAACGAGCTCGCCTATAACCCCGGCTCAAACAAGGGCGGCTTCATGTCATTCCTGCTGTGGGCCAACCATGACCTCAACAGTGTGCTCAGCACCTCCGACGCCCACGGGCCGATCGGGCGCACACTTCTCTATCTGAATTGCGGTCTGCTGGAAAACTTGACTGGAGCGAGCGAAGTGAGCGCGACAGTGCGGCTGCTCGTTGGGCTCCTCAATCCGCCCTCCAAGCAGGAGTGTGAATCGCACGGCTTGAGCCAGGCCCCCGCATCCAGTGGTGCGACGGTGGCGCGATCGGGACGGCACTCGAGGTCTGGCAAGGGCTTCACGTTGAAACTGCTCGGTTCCAAGAACGGCGCGTTCGGAGCGCTCGCGACGGTGAGCGGGGGAGGTCGCTGATGCAAAAGCGTGCTCCCACACTGGCAAACATCCTCGTGATCGTGCTATTCGCCCTGAGCTGCTTCGGGTTGCTGCTGTTCCTGTGGGAGTCCTTCGGCGGGCCTGTGCCTTTGAAGCCCAAGGGCTACCGCTTCACGGCGGTGTTCCCGCGCACGCTCGCGCTCGCCGAACAGTCGGACGTGCGCATAAGCGGCGTCAACGTGGGACACGTCATCACCATCAAGTACGACAAGGACGGCTTCGCGCACGCGCAGATCGAAATCGCAGGCAAGTACGCGCCGATCCCTTCGAATATGCACGCGATCTTGCGCCAGAAGACGCTCCTTGGCGAGACCTATGTGCAGCTCAAGCCGGAGGGAGCGGGCGCGCCCACGTTGGCCGACGGGGGGACTCTGTCGGGGGCGCAGGTCGAACCGTCGGTGACGCTCGATGACATCCTCGCCACGCTCAACTCCAAGACGCGCGCCTCCTTCCAAGCGTGGATGCAGTCGCTAGCGGAAGGGCTCGGCGGTCGCGGCGAAGAGATAAACGCCGGCTTCGCCGAGATCCAGCCACTGATCGAAGACGCCAACAAGGTGGTTGGGATCGCTTCCTCGCAGGAGGGCGCGCTGCGGGCGTCGGTTCACAACACGGGCGTCGTGTTCGACGCCTTGACGGCCCGTGAGGGCGAGTTCCGGGGATTCGTCGATAATGGTGAGCGCACCCTCCACGCCGCCGCCGAAGCCAGCCAGCAGTTCGCGCAGGCGTGGCGCGAACTGCCCGCCTTCGAGCGCAACTCGCAGACCGCGCTGCGTAGCGTCGACAGCCTTGCGACAGATGCTGTGCCCTTCTTCGACCAGTTCCGCCCCGCCGAGGAACAGCTCACGCCGCTGCTCCAGGCGGTCAAGCCGTTCACGCCGCCGTTCAACTCCTTCCTCACATCACTAGGACCATTCACGAAGGCCGCCAAGACGGGTCTGCCGGCGACCAAGCCAGTGACGGAACTGACGGCACCCGTGCTTGGAGCGACGAGCCCGCTGTTGCACAACCTCAACCCCTTCTTCCAGTACCTGAGCGAATACGAGCCAGAGCTGCAGGCGTTGTTCGCCAACGGGACCGCGTCTACCCAAACACATGAAAAAAACGCCAACTTCAGGGGTCCTCAGCAGCACTTCCTGAAGGTCCTGCAGGAGATCACGCCAGAAGGGCTCTCGGTCTACGCACAGCGGATCGGCACCAATCGCGGGAATGCCTATCCCCTGCCAGGGGCCTTTGCGTCGCTTGCGAATGGGCTTTCGGTGTTCAACAGCGCCTCATGCGCCGATTCGGCGCCCTCGCTGAGCGGCCCAGAATCGGGAGCGATAACCGAAGAAATCATCGAACAGCTAATCGGGCTACAACCGGGCAGCAGGAAGAAAGGCGCGCCGGTGGAAAACCATGCCGCCTACCCACCCGTCGCCAACAACCCCGAAAAGCCCGGGAATGTGGTTCCTGCGCCGCCGTGCAAGCAGCAGGGACCCTTCACATTCAACGGCGAAACCAGCCAGTTCCCCCACGCCACTCCATCGAAGTAGCGTTTGCGATCTCGAGCGCGCGCTCGTGGTCGAGATAGGGGAGCAGCGCGAAATACGTCAGGTCGGGCACCAACGATGGGAGTTCGTCGAGGCGTTCCTCCAGTGCGCGCCGGTGCAGGATCGAGGCGATGCCTCCCACAATGGCCTCAGAGGTCTGTGTCGGGAGCTGATCGGCGTTGGGCGATCCGGGGCGACCCCGCTCGATCAGTGAGATGAACAACGCCAAGGCCACTCGCTGGCGCTCGCACGCCGCGGGTCCCGCGCCGAGCATCTCCACGAACAGCACGCGCGCCGCATCGGGATCGTCGGCAAGTGCGCGCAACAGTCGCTCCAATCCGGCTCGCACCAGCTCTCCCCAAGGCGCGTCCAGCTCGAACAGCTCAAGCGCGACCCGCTCTCCCCGTCGGATCGGCTCCTCGACCGCTTGCCAAAAGCAGTCGTGCTTGTCGTGGAAGTGCTCACTGAACACCGCCTCCTCCAAGCCTGCGCTCGACAGCACCCGGCTGATCGTCGTGCGGTCATAGCCCCGCAGGGCCACCGTCTCGATCATCGCCTCCAACAGTCGCTTGCGTGGATCGTGGCGAGGAGCGATCACCACCGCTGCCTGCGGGTTGGAGTCTGCCGTCTGCTCCTCCTCCACCTCGGCATGCCGCCGATAAGACATGGCCTTACCTCCCAGGTCATCGATCGTAGACCCACTGGCCCCAGTATGTCAAGGGGGATGTGTACGGATTGGTACCTCAGACATAGTTGAAGGGGTCTCCGCCGGCCATTAGTATCTGCGGCGTGGAGAGCGAGGGCACTCTTGGGGAGGACGAGGAGCTTGTGAGCCCCGACGCATCGGTAGGCGTCGAGGAGGACGGCCGGCACTTCCAGTACCACGCGGGTGCGGGCGACCTAGACCTTGCCGGGGAGGCGACTGATCGCGAGTGGTCGATCCGCTGCGTGGACGTGGTCAAGCGCCTGGCGGGGATACCGGTACTCAACGGCCTCAACGTCGCGATCCCTGACGACATGATCACGGTCGTGCTGGGCCCCTCCGGAACAGGCAAGAGTGTGCTCATCAAGCACCTCATCGGCCTGATGTTTCCCGATTCCGGTGACGTCCAGGTGCTCGGCAACTCGGTCCCCTCGCTGACGATGCCGAAGCTGCTCGAACTTCGTCGCAGGATCGGAGTGCTCTTCCAGGATGGCGCGCTGTTCGGGTCGATGTCGGTGTTCGACAACGTGGCGTTCCCCCTGCGCCAGCACACCGACATGTCCGAGGGGCAGATCGGCGAGCGGGTGCGTCGCCGCCTCGCCGATGTCGGTTTGGCCGAGGCTATGGACGACGCCCCCTCGCAGCTCTCGGGCGGGATGCGCAAGCGTGCGGGTTTCGCCCGTGCGCTTGTCACCGAGCCTGACATCGTGATCTTCGACGAGCCCGACTCGGGTCTTGACCCGGTGCGCACCGCGCTTTTGTGCGAACTGATCCAGGAGATGCATGAGGTCAACGGGGGTACCTACATCGTGGTCACCCACAACATCGCCTCCGCCCGCCAGATCGGGGAGTACATCGCCCTCTTGTGGCGCGGTCGCATCGTGGAAGCCGGCGACGCCGAGCGCATGTTCTCCTCCGAGAACCCGTTCGTCAGGCAGTTCCTGAGCGGCTCCGCCAGCGGTCCGCTCGGAATGGACTGAGCTCGGCCTACGGGCCGGCAGGCGGTGAAGACTTCCCGCAACGGGTAGTGTGCTGTCCCGTGAACTTCCGCAAGCTCGGATCGAGCGGTATCGAGGTCTCGGAGATCAGCCTCGGCTCGTGGCTCACCTACTCAGGCGGTGTGGAGCGTGAGCAGGCCGAAGCATGCGTGAAGGCGGCCTTCGAGGAGGGCATCAACTTCATCGACACAGCCAACGTCTATGGGCGAGGCGCATCGGAGACGCTGCTCGGGGCGGCTCTATCCAAATACGACCGCTCCTCCTACGTGCTGGCCACGAAGGTGTATTTCCCGATGTCAGACACCGACCGCGGGCTCTCGGCGGCACAGATCCACAAGCAGATCGATGCATCACTTGAGCGTTTGCGCACCGACTACGTCGACCTCTATCAGTGCCACCGTTACGACGAGGACACTCCCCTACCGGAGACGATGGAGGCGCTCACCGAAGTGGTGAGGGCGGGCAAGGCTCGCCACATCGGCTTCTCCGAGTGGCCGGTGGAGAGGGTTGAGGAGTCGCTTGCGCTATCGGACCTCGCGCGGTGGGTGTCAAGCCAGCCGCAGTATTCGATGCTGTGGCGCAAGCCCGAGGCGGAGTTGATCTCGCTGTGTGAACGCGAGCACATCTCCCAGATCGTGTGGTCGCCGCTCGGTCAGGGTGTGCTCACCGGCAAGTATCTCCCCGGCCGGCCTCCACCGCCTGACTCGCGGGCGAGCAGCGAGTCCATGAGTGGCTTCATGGATCTTCTCACCCGGGAGCCTGTGCTTGAAGCGGTGCAGCGCCTGAAGCCCGTAGCTGAGAATAGTGGCATGACGATGGCCCAGCTCGCTCTCGCCTGGGTGTTGCGTCAGCCGAATGTCGCCTCGGCGATCGTCGGGGCGAGCAGGCCCGAGCAGGTGCGCGCGAACGCATCCGCATCGGGCCTCTCACTCGATGCCCAAACGCTCGCCGCGGTGGACGAGGCGCTGGACGGGGTCTTCGTGCGCTGAGCCACCTCGCCGGCGGACTCGCAATTACGCGTCACTCGAGGCATGGTCGATCTACTGCTCGACGGCCGACACCTCCACGAGGATCTTCACCTTGTCGGCTACTACGAGGTTGCCGGAGCCAAGCGCAGCGTTGAACTTGATGTCGAAATCGCTGCGGTTGATCTGCGTGCCGGCTGACACCCCCACCCGCTTGTTGCCCTGATGGTCGGTCTCCTCACCCTCGAACACCGCCTTCAAAGTCACCGGGTGGGTGACCCCGTGGATCGTGAGCTCTGCGTCGATCTCGAACTCCTCCTCGTCGAGCGCCCGGATCGCGGTCGAGCGGAAGGTGATCTGCGGGAAGCTCTCCACCTCAAAGAAGTCGGCTGAGCGTAGGTGCTCGTCGCGGGCAGGCTCGCGGGTGTCGACGCTTGCCACCTGCACCGTTCCAAACGCTCTCGCGCCCTCAGGACCCACCTCGAGTGTCCCCTCGAACTCGTTGAACTGTCCCTTCACCGTGGCGATCCCGAGGTGCTTGACGTGGAACTCCACACTCGAATGCACCGGGTCGACCTTCCACGTGCCGGTGGGGAGGGGAGAGTTTGCGGGGCCAGTTGCGATGGGTGTCTGTGTGACGGATGCGGTGGACATCGGATCTCCTTTTGCGGCTGGGACGGGAGTACAGTTGTTGCTCGTGCAACGACTTATAGCAGATCATTGCACGTACAACTATCGGGGATGTTGCCGCAACCCGCGGGTGGAAGTCCTAGCGGCGTCGGGAAGCAATGCGTACGCCTCCTCAGACGCGACAATGCTCCAGTGCTCACACCGAGGCTGGTCTTGTTCGACATCGACGGTACCCTCATCGATACCGGTGGAGCGGGTGCGCGCAGCTGGACGTGGGCGTTCGAGCGTCAGTTCGGTCGCAAGATCGACATCGCCGAACACTCCACCGCGGGGATGACCGACCCCGCGATTGCCCGCGCCACGTTCCGCGAGGTGATGGACCGTGAGCCCACCTCCGAGGATCTCACTCGGCTGATGGTCAGCTACCAGGCGGTCCTACCAGACTATGTTGCCTCTTCTCCCGACTACCGCGTGCTCACAGGCGCGGAGGAGCTGCTGGAACGCCTCACTTCCGCCGGTGTGTTGCTCGGTCTTACCACCGGTGGTCTAGAAGCCGCAGCCCACGCCAAGCTCGGACGTGGACGCCTCAACCATTTCTTCTCCCTCGGCGGCTACGGCTCCGACTCCGAGGACCGCACCACCCTCACTCGCGCCGCGGTGGATCGCGGTAGACGTATGCTCGACGGCCGGCTCGACCTCGCCGAGGTTTTCGTCGTGGGGGACACCCCCCTTGACATAGCCGCCGCCGAGGGCGTCGGGGCGGTGTCTGTAGGCGTCGCAAGCGGCCGCTATAGCGTGCAGGAGCTGCGCGCCGCCAATGCCGACCACGTGCTTGTGTCGCTGGCAGAGCCGTTCCCCGGTGTGCCCACATCAAACTAGGAGTTTGGTGTCGACGGGACTCGACGAAAAGTCTCGGGGGCGCCGCGTAGCTTCTGTGGATGGCTCAAGACCATCCCAACACCCCAGACCCAGACGGTCGTGTGGTCATGTTCGACTCTGGCACGCGCCTTCATCTAGCGCTCGGTCGACCAGACCTCAAGGACGAGGCGGACCTTATTCTCGGAACGATCGCCCACCCGGACTGGCGGGCTAGTGATGCGATCGCCGGTCGCGAGCATTTCTATCGCCGTGACCTCGATCCCAGACGCTGGCTGCGGGTAGTCGTAGACTTCAACGACACTCCCGCGTGGGTCGTAACGGCGTTCGTGCAAAGCAACCCACCGCGAAAGTGGCAACCATGACGATCACAATCGCCGGCATATCGTTCGATCACCATCACTACGACCAGCGCGGCGACGTGCTTTATCTCAATGTTGGCGAGCCGCGTCCGGCAGCAAGCGGTCTTGAGACGCCGGAGGGTCATGCGCTCCACTACGACGAGTCAGATGTTGTTATAGGCCTGACGCTGCTCAATGTTCGTCACATCCTCGAGCGAGATGGCAGGATCACGCTGACTCTGCCGCCTGAGCATCTCGAGGCCAATACGCTTCAGCCGATTCTCGTCGCTGCCTGACGATCGCAGGCAGCGGGCATACGGTTTACGCCGCCCCGGGGTTTAGCGTGTCAGGGCCGTGCCGCAGACTACGGAGACCCAAGCCAATACAGTCCTGCCTGTCTCTCAAGTGGCTGGACGTATTGGTTGCGCCTTGCGAGATGTGGGAGATGGGTGGATCGAGGGTGAGATAACTTCGATCAAGCTCCATCGCCCGTCCGGGCATATCTATCTCACGCTCGCTGATGAATCGGCCAGCATCGACGCTTGTATCTGGAAGGACCGTGTGTCTCGCTGCGAGCCGCTCCCTTCTCAAGGCGATCTAGTCCAAGCGCACTATGAGCGTGTCGACTTTTACGCCCGCCGTGGGACGACGAAACTGATCATTGACCGCATGCGCCTCACTGGGGATGGCGAGCTGCTCCGTCGCCGGAGGGAGACTCTGCGTCGGCTCCAAGCCGATGGTCTGTGTGATCCAGATAGGCGCAAGCCGCTGCCGGCATTTCCACGACGTGTGGGCGTGATCGCAGCCAGGAACGACGCTGACGCCGACGTGGTTCAGGGACTACGCAAACGAATGCCCACACAGGACATCGTGTTCTGTGCTGCTGTCGTGCAAGGCATGCTTGCGGTCGGTTCGATCATCGATGCGCTTGGTTGTCTCCAATCCATAGAGGGGGTCGACGTCATCGTGATCGCGCGAGGCGGCGGATCGACCGCAGATCTGCTGGCTTTCGACGACGAGCGTCTCTGTCGTGCGATCTTCGCGTGCTCAAAGCCGGTCATAACAAGCATCGGCCATACCAAGGATCGTCCCAACTGCGACCACGTTGCCGCCGCCTTTGCGCCTGTGCCAGCTAAGGCACCGGAGCTGGCAATCCGCTATTCGGCCGACGAACTGCTTGAGGAACTCGGCCGTCACAGCCTTGCGCTGCAGCGGCTTACTGAACGCATTGGCGCTTTCCCTGATCGTCTGGATCAGCTGTGGGTCAATGCCCGTCCGACGCGGAAGCTCAAGACTGTCGCTGACGATATCGGCAGGCAGGGACAGCTCGTATCTTCCAAGGCTCAACGTGAGCTCTCGCGACTTGATGCTGAATTGGCGAGGGCCATCAGAACGCTCGATGCGACACGTGGGATGCCAATGCAGTCGATTGAGCTGCTG
The DNA here is from genome assembly GCA_050696555.1 of Solirubrobacteraceae bacterium. Lineage (GTDB taxonomy): Bacteria > Actinomycetota > Thermoleophilia > Solirubrobacterales > Solirubrobacteraceae > Palsa-744. The sequence continues at coordinate 13,561 of JBOGYB010000004.1, forward strand.
GCGACTCGACTCGACTCGGTGAAGTCACGGGCCGAAGGTAAGCAGCGGGATCTGCTTGCTGCGATTGATCGCCGCATCCTTCAAGCCGAGGATGATGTGCGTGCACGTTCGAGCAGGAGTGATAGGGATCTCATTAGCAGCGGTGAGCGGCTTCGCCCGATAGCCGACAGGGTGATCGTTCATGAGCGGGAACGAGTGGACGCGCTAGTTGCAGTTCTGAACGCGAGGGATTTTCGTAGCAATGGATGGACAGTCGCCACAAATGAGTATGGAGAGCCGATCAAAAGCGTTGCTCAGCTTGCGGTAGGTCGGGAGTTGACGTTGCACCTAGCCGATGGACGGGCCAGGGTGACCACCAACGAGAGCGAAAAGGAGGTAGAGGATGGCTGATGCAACACAGGAGCAGCTCACGTTTGAGCAGGGCTACGAAGAGCTCAAGAAGATCGTGAGCGAACTCGATCGAGCGGAGGTGTCTGTTCATGACATGTTTGAGGGGTTCCGCCGGGGCAAGGGCTTGGAGACCGCATTGCGCGGATATCTCTCATCACGCGAAGGTGAGCTGACAGAGATAGCGGAAGGTAAGAATCTCCCGCGCTTTGAGATTGTTGCTCCGTCTGCGAGCGACAGAGCATCTTCAGGCAGCGAAAATCACGACTCTCCGGTTGCGCCGATTTCCACCGGGAGCATGACGAGCGATGATGATATCCCCTTCTAGGCCATGTTCGAGAGATAGATACTGATTGGCTGTTTCTAGCGCTGCTGCACCACAAGGGTCTGTGTTGCCACACCGAGCGGCCCCCGCTCATCGTGCAGGATGCTCCTGGCCCAGCCGATCCCGTTCGGATGAAGCAGGGTGCTTGCGGCGAGCGCTATCCACTCGCCCTCGGGCCGGCGGTCCAGAGAGATGGTGAGGTCGGCGTTGATGAACAGGTATTCCTCGAATGGGAGTACTGCCGCCACGCCGTTGCCGAAATCAGAGGTGGCGGATACACGCGCGAGCGGTGTGAGCGGTGTGTACGGGAGCAGCGGGTAGCGCAGCCGCATCCACACCTTCGCTTCCCCGATCGGCACATGGTTGGCTGCCCCGCCGTGCTCGGGTAGCTCACCCGTGAAGGGCTCACCGCTCAGGAAGCGCATCTCCATTGCGCTTGCGGCAAAGCTCTTGCGCTCCATGTCATCCAGCGCGAAGCGCACCTCGTGGCCATCCTGCGGTGGATCGATCGTGGCAGGCGCCGCCGCCTTGACTTGGGCGAGAGCCAGATCGGGCAGTTCCTCCGGCGCCGCCAGGATGCGCAGCGCTGTAGCCCGGCACACCGCGACTCCCTCTGCACTCAGCTCGGCTTCGAGTGCCTGCACGCGGCGACCGGGACGCGAGATACGTGTGGTGAGCTTCAGCGGAGCCATCGGCACAGGTCGCAGGAATTCGAAGGAGAGGCGCGCGAACGGCAACTCCGCGCCGGGCTCCATACGCTCGAACGCGGCCGCGATCAATGCCGCGGGCGCGCCCCCGTGAAGCGCGCGTGGGTCCCACGGGCCGCGGGCGTGCTCGGTCGGCGTGTAC
>JBOGYB010000005.1:0-13582 GCA_050696555.1 Solirubrobacteraceae bacterium
GTCGATGCGCCCGCGCAGCATCACCCCCTCGCCGAGGTCCAGCGGTGGGAGATCTCCATCCTCGAAGCCGAACCCCAGCTCCAGGTGGGTGGGCTCCAGCGGGCTCTCCTGCCCGGCGGCGTGATCGAGATAGCGCTCCAGCTCCACCCCCAGCCGCCTGCGGGCGCCCGCCAGGCGCTCGGGAGCCCGCGTGAGCGGGTATTGGGGCTCCAGCTCGAGGAGCGCATCGCGGAGCAAACGCTTGGCCCCTCCCACACTCGCCGGGGTGAGCCTGGCCGAGCCAGTTTGCGCACGCAACCCCTCCAATGTTTGCCTGAGCGCCGCGTGGGCAAGCGCACCCCGTACGATCGGCTCCGGGTCGGGGTCGATGTCCGAGAGACGCAACAGCCGCTCCACGAACCACTTCACGGGACATCCTCTCCATGCCTCGAGCGATGACGCCGACCACAGTGTGCGCTCGGCCAGCTCGTCGAGCACCGCCTCGTGGCGCAACATCTCGATCCTCACCGGACGCGTCCCCGTGGCTGCCCTCCCGAGAACCGCCTCGCGCACCGCCATCGCACCCGCCGGCTCGCCCGGTCCGACCCAACCGGCGGCGCCCATGTGGCGACGCCGAACACCGTCCCTCAGAGAGGGCTCGAACAGGTCGCACACGTCGTCCAGGAACAGAGAGGGAGCGCGTGGCATGCCATCCTCCCCCGCTATGTGCCAGCTCAGGGTGAGGCGCTCCTCCGGGCGCGAGACGAGCGCATACAGCAGATAGCGCTCAGCCGCGAGAGCGTCGGGCTCACCTCGCAGCACAAGCCCCGAGGCCTCAGCGAGACCGCGGCGCTGCTCATCGCCTATCAGTGGGTGCGGGGTGGAGGGAGCGGGGAACACCCCCTCCTGCATGCCACAGGCGAACACCATCCGCACGCGCCGCGCCCTCAAGGAGAGGGGGTCAAGGACCGCCACCCTCTCCGGACCCGGCCGCTCCCCCCCGTCAAGCTCCAAGCGCTCCAGCACTTCGATCAGATCCGCCGTCGTGGGGGCGAGCTCAGACGCGGCACGGGCAAGCTCCCGCAGCTCCTCGAGCGCCCGTCTGCCACTGGTAAGAGCACGTGCCTCGTACAGCTCGTCGTCCTCGGCGAGCACAGTCGCTGTGGAGCGCCTGGGGGCGCAGAAGAGGCGCTCGAGCTCTGCTGTAAGCACGTCGGCGAGGGTGGGGGTGCCGGCTGCGGCTGCCTCCCTCACCCTGTCGATTCGATCCAGCGGCCAGCGCTCGGCCTCCCACATCTCCCGCGCGCGACTGGAGCTGTGCGCACCCGCACGTCGAGCGCTTACCTCCAACCGGTCGGCAAGCTCGGGGTGATCGAGCAGCCCGGGGACCCGCAGCCAGGCAAGTAGGTCGGAGAGCTCTCCCTCCGCTGTCGCGCTACGCAGCAGCCCAATCAACCCGCGCCCGACGGCGGTGTCGGCGAACCGCACGCGCTCGCGCAGTGCATAGGGAATCTCGAACGAGGCGAGCACTTCGCCCAGCAGCCCGGCGATCTTCTCAGGGGAGCGATGGACGATGGCAATGTCTGCGGGTGGGATCCCTCCGTCCAGCAGTGCACGCACCTCGCCCGCGACGAGCTCGAGCTCTGCGCGGGGACTGCCACCCTCGAGCAACCTCACCGCGTCGCCCGGCTCCACGCGCACAGGGTCGTCGGTGAGCAGCGAGCGCTCCAGGTGATGCAACGCCACACGTGAGGCCGCCGCGTAGTGCTCGGCGCGCTCGTCGAGATGGGTATGGGAAGAGGCAAGCGGACGGAGCCGCTGGAAAGTGGTGGCGCGTCCCCCGAACACCACCCTTCCCGGCTCGTAGGCAAGCGACACCGTAACCGAGGCACCGACGACGCCACCCAGCGTCTCGATCGCGTCGAGCTGCAGCTCGGTGAGATCGTCAAAGCCGTAGAGCAGCACAGGCGTGGCTTCCCACCGCAGCGGCTCGCGGCGCAGTGCGTCGAGCGAGCGCGTCACGCGCAGCTCACGGTCCACACGGCGCATCTTTGCGAGCGCACGGTGGTAGCCCTCGTATACAGCGCACACGCGCTCGAGCGTGGTGGGGACCTCGCTCCCCCGGCTCTCGCTGCCGGCCGCCTGCCGCATGCCATGTGTATCCTGCGCGCCGGCGGTGCCAGGTGCGCCGCGTGGGGAACCCCACGCACGCAGCGCACCGCGCAGACGCGCAGGCGTGACGCGCTGGGTCTCGAGCTCCGCAACCAGCCGCGCGAGCGCGCTCGCAAGACCGGGACGCGCGCCCGCGAGCCGTGCCAACAGCCGCTCTCGCGCCAGCAATCCGATCGCCGCTTCGCAGAGACCGGCGCGTGAGACAAGCTCGCCCAACAGCCCCTCGAAGCGCTCCACGTGCACGCCCAACGCCAAGCCATCCTCGGCCAGCTCGCGCCGGTAGCGCGCTTGGTCGGCGTAGGTGGGGACCACGAGCAGGGGGCTCTCACCGCGGGCGACGTGCGCACGCGCCGCCTCCAGCACGACGTTAGCCTTGCCCGCGTTGGCGGGTCCCGTTACAAGCGAGATCGGCACGAAACCCATCCTCGCGCACAGCCCCGACGCTGCCTCATACGCCTAACCGCGGTCACACCGACCAACCCCGGCCGGTGTGGAGGTGTCCGCGCTACGCCGCGTTCGCGGCCACCGTCTCGTCGCTGCCGGCGCTCCCAGCCACTGCCTCCGCCTCCGCCTCGGCCTCCGCGTCCGGCGGCTTGGCGCCCTCCCTGGCCCACGGCTCGTTGAACTCCACGCGCCATTTCCCCTCCGGGTCCTGGCTGAGCGCGAGGTGCGCGCGGAAGGAGCGACCGGAGCGCGCTTTGAAGCCGGAGACGGCACGCGAGGTCTGCCCGCTCGAGATCAACTCGCGGGCGATCGCGATCGAGAGCTGCTTGCCCGACTTGCCCTTCCAGATCACAAAACCGCAGCCCGGGTCGTCGCGCGCCCAGCACGAGTAGCCCTTGCGGTTCTCTTTGATGTCGTGCCCACATACCGGGCATGGGCCAAGGTTGGCACGAGGGATGCGCACGTCCTTGAGTTTCTCGTCGAGCTCTTTGACTGTCAGCTCGGCAAAGCCGGCGATATCCGCCATGAACTGCTTGCGCGAGTCCTCCCCACGCTCGATCTTGTCCAGGCGATGCTCCCATTGGCCGGTCATGTCGGGCGAGGTGAGGGCGTGCTCGCCGAGCAACCGCACGACGTTCAACCCCTTCTCGGTGGCGACGAGCGCGCGGGCCTCGCGTTCGATGTAGCCAACCTGGATCAGCCGCTCGATGATGGCGGCACGGGTGGCGGGGGTGCCGATCCCCGAGTCCTTCATCGCCTCACGCAACTCGTCGTCGTCGACGAGCTTGCCGGCTGTCTCCATCGCCCCCAGTAGCGACGCGTCGCTGTAGCGCCGCGGAGGCTTGGTTTCCTTGCGCTCGGAGGCGATGTGGAGCGTCTGCACCACCTCGTCCTTCTCGAGCTTCGGCAGCTGCTGGTCGGCGCCCTCGTCTTCCTCGGCGGCCGACTTCGCCTCGGAGGGCATCTGTCCGTACACACCGCGCCACCCGGGCACGAGCAGAAGCTTTCCGCGCGTGCGGAACACACAGCCACCGGCTCCCTCGCCCGCGGGTAGCACCGTCGTCTCCACGCGCGTGTTCTCGAACACCGCCTCGGGGTGGAAGACGGCGAGGAAGCGCCGCACCACCATGTCGTAAACACGTTTGTCGTCGTCGCCCATGCGGTCAACCGCGTGCTCGGCCTTGGTGGGGATGATGGCGTGGTGGTCTGAGACCTTCTCGTCGTTCACCACTCGCGCGAGCGGGAGCACATCGAGGGCGGTGACGTAAGCGGAAGCCTTCGCGTACTCGCTCTGGGCGCCCACGAGCTCGGCGGTGGGCTTTATCTCCTCCACCATGTCGGTCGTGAGGTAGCGCGAGTTGGTACGGGGGTAGGTGAGCGCCTTGTGCTCCTCGTACAGGCGCTGGGCGGCCGCGAGGGTGCGCCGCGCCGAGAAGCCGTAGCGCGTGTTGGCATCGCGCTGGAGGCTCGTGAGGTCGTACAGCATCGGCGCGCGCTCACGCTGCTCCTTCTTCTCCAGCTTGGTGATCGTGCCCTGCTTGCCCTCGCATGCCTCGACGATCGCAAGCGCCTCCTGCTCGGTGGCGATGCGGGGCTTTGAGCCCATATGGAAGCGGCCCTCGTACACGCGCGCACCGGCGCCGTCGGAGGCCTCGCCGGGCGCCCCACCGTCAGACGCCCCCCCTTCGAGCGCCCCCGCGTCGAACTTTGCGTCCACGAGCCAGTAGGGCTCGGGCACAAAGGCCTTTATCTCTTCCTCTCGGCGCGCGACGATGGCGAGCGTGGGCGTCTGCACACGCCCAAGCGACACCGCCCCGTCGAAGGAGGATTTCAGACGGATCGTGGCGGCACGGGTGGCGTTCATGCCGACGATCCAGTCGGCCTCCGAGCGCGAGCGGGCGGCCTGCTCCAGCAGCTCGTAGTCCTCGGCGGGGCGCAATGCCTCGAACGCGTTCTTCATCGCGGCGGTGGTCATCGAGTTCAGCCACAGTCGCTGCACCGGCTTCTTGGATTTCGCCTTCTCGTAGAGGTAGGCGAAGATCAGCTCCCCCTCGCGCCCGGCGTCACAGGCGTTGATGACATTCTCGACGTCGTCGCGGCCGAGCTGGGAGGTGACGACCGACATTTGCTTGCGTGAGCGCTCGTCGCGCACCACGAGCTTGAACTTGGAGGGGACGATCGGCAGATCGGGCATGCGCCAGCGCTTGTACTTGGCGTCGTATTCGTCGGGGTCGGCGAGCTGCACGAGGTGACCCACCGCCCATGTGATGACGTGGTCGGGACCCTCGAGCCAACCTTCCTGCTTGGCGAACGGACCGGGGAGCACGCGCGCGAGGTCGCGCCCCACCGATGGCTTCTCCGCGATGACTAGGGTCTTTGACATGGCGCCCAGCGTAGCGGGCCGCGCAAGGGGCGGACTCGGCGGGCGGCTCAGCCGCCGATGGGGGTGCGTGGATTGGTGCCCCAGAAGACCTGGGTTCCGAGCATGCCGATGAAGGTGACTAGCACGAGGTTGAGCACCATCGACTTGGCGGTTGCCCTGCCGACTCCCACCGGCCCCCCGGAGGCGTTGTAGCCGTAGTAACAGGACACCAGCACGACGGCCGTGGCCATCGACATGGCCTTCAGCACGCTGTAGAGGTAGTCGAGCGGGTTCTGGTACTGCCAGAAGATCAGCAGGTAACCACCCGACGTGACGGCGCCGACCTGCTTTACGACGGCGATGTAGGAGGCGAGAAAGCCGATGCCTATCCCGGCGATGTACATGAACGGCAGCACGAGCCAACCCGCGAACATGCGGGTGGCGCATAGGAACACCATCGAATCGACACCCATCACTTCCAGGGCGTCGATCTCGTCATTGATGCGCATCGCGCCGAGCTCGGCGACGATGCCTGTGCCCACCTTGGCCGCCATCATGTAGCCGAACGCGTAGGGAATCGCCTCGCGCAAGTCGCACCATGCGGCGAAGGCACCCGCGACGCTCGGGGCTCCTTGGGCTTGGGCGAAATAGGCACCCTGGATCCCGCAGGGACCGAGCCCGATGATGAACACCATGATCCAGAGCACGGCGGTGGAGGAGACGATCAAGAGTCCCGCCTGGCGCACCGCCTCGCCAAAGAAGCGCAGCACTCGCAGCGTCCATACGTCGCGCACGATCCGACCCGTGAACCCGGCTATCTCGCCCGTGGAGGCAAGCCACTCGCGCGCCCCTGTCGCCGGTTCTGTCATCTGATCGCGATCAGGTTGGGGTGTGTGGCCAGCAGGAGCTGGGTGAAGACGTAGTTGAACGAACCGAAGGCGATGAACGAGGCCACGACCGCCTGGTTCACCGCGCGCCCCACCCCCTCGGCGCCGCCAGAGGCGGTCATGCCCTTGTAGCAGCAGATGATCGCGATGATGGCGCCGAACACGGCCGTCTTCAGGGTGGACCCCCACAAGTCGGTGGTGGAGGTATTCGAGAAGAACGTGGCCCAGAAGGGCCCAAGTGGCTGCCCGTGGACGATGGCGGCGAGGATGCCTCCGAAGATGCCGAAGAGGACCGCGTAGATGTTGAACAGTCCGGTGACGAGCATCAGGGCGAGAAAGCGCGGCGCGACGAGGTTCTTGACGGGGTCCACTCCCAGGACCTGCAGCGCGTCTAGCTCCTCCCGGATCTTGCGGGCACCGAGATCGGCCGTAATCGCCGTACCGGCGGCGCCGGCCAGCATCGTTGCGGTAATGAGGGGGCCTATTTCGCGCACGACTATCAGCACGAAGAAGCCGCCCAGGCGGTCGAGCGATCCCAGCACCGTAAGGAAGTTGGCCGCCTGCAAGCCGGGCGCGCCGTATGAGATCGCGAACGTGGAGACCAGCAGCGGCAGCCAGCAGACCCGCAGCGCAAACAGGAATTGCCACACGAACTCCCCTCCATATGGGTATGGAGGCCGGAGGATGGCGGAGACGGTCCTGCCGGTGAGGAGCATCATGTCGCCCACTTCCTCGAGCATGTTCCGTGCGGGGAGCGCGGCGCGTTTGACGAGATCGGCTCCCGTCGCACCCACGCCATCTGACCCCAGCTCCCCACCCCGCAACGACGACCCGTTCATAGGCACAATGTACTAGTTCACTAGCACTTTGTGTTTTTGGGTGGGAAGCAACTACTCTTGAAGAGTGGCTGGAGCACAGATAGACCTCGATGACCTGAAGATCAACCGCGACGGCGAGGTGCCGATCGGGGTGCAGCTCGCGTGGGCGCTACGGGCGCGGATCGGCGACGGTCGACTGACCCCCGGGCAACGGCTGCCGGGCTTGAGAGAGCTTGCCGAGCTGGTGGGGATAAACGCGAACACCGCGCGCAGCGTCTACCAGCGCCTGGAGCAGGAGGGGTTGATCGACAGCAGACAGGGCACCGGCACATTCGTCGCTAGCGTCTCCCAGGAGCCTTCGGCCGTGGGGCAGATCGCGGCCGACGCGGCCCGGCAGGCGCGCAAGACCGGCGTCGACCCGCGCGAGGTGGCTGCCGCGCTGTACATGACGACCGCGGAGGCACCGGCCGGCGAAGCGGTGGCGTCAGGGGAGCGTCGCCGAGAGCTGCGCGCCCAGATTGCGGCGTTGGAGGGCACGCTGTCAGAGATACTGGCACTCAACCCTGGTTTGATGCCCGCACAGGTAAAGCCCTCCAGGCGGGGCGGACCGCGCCTCTTGAGCGTCGAGGAGCTCGAGCACGTACGCGGTCAACTCCTACGACGCCTCACAGAAGTGGAGTCGCGGGTCGAGACGACGGCAAGCCGCGATCGGACGGGCATAAAAGCACGCGCGGACACCGCGACGAAGAGCACACAAGCGGCCACGCGCTCTGGCTCACCCGGAACGTCGAGGACGAGCAGGCCGCGGCCGAGCACTCGTCCGTCCACTGCCTGACGTAGCGCAAGATCATCCGGCGCTGCATTCGCCGGTACCCACCATGCGCCCCGCGTGGCCCAGCACATCGGCGACAGTGGCGTTCGCCACCCCATAACCCCCGGGAGTACCGCCGCCGGTGGTGGACGCGAAGACCGTCGTGAGGACCGCACCCGTGCGATCCACAAGCGGTCCCCCGGAGTTACCTGGTCGGACAAGCCCACGTAGTGGTGTGAGCAGACGCGACACCGGTCCGCGGCCGTAGGCGTCGTCGGTGACTATGTGCCGGGTTTCGCCGATCCGCGCCGCTCTGGCATCGAAGGGACCATTCTCCGGGTAGCCGAGCACAGCGCCGGCGCGTCCGGAGGGAGGACTCGACGCGAGCGGTAGGGTCGGGAGATCCAGGCCGGGGACTCGCAGCACGGCGACGTCGTCGGTGGGATCAAAGGCGATCGCATAGGCCCGTAGCGTCGGTTCATGACCGAACGGCTCGACGGTAGTGTCATGCTCACCGGCAACAACGTGGGCATTTGTGACCACCACCCCGGGGGCGGCGACCCAACCGGAACCCTCGATAGCAAGGCCGCAGGCCGTACCGAGCACGCGCACGACACTCCGTGAAGCGGTGCGCACGGCCGGGTCGTGGGCGATGGCCGCGGGAGGGGGCCCCACGTTGGGCAGCGGCCCGGAGATCGACGGCAGCGGATCGAGGCTCGCGAGCACGTTGAGGATCGGCCCGGTGGGAGGCAACAGCTGGTTGAGCTCGCGCAGGATCTCCGAGCGCTGAATGTCTGCACGCAAGCGGGCGGTGGGCATCGTCTGCAACACGACCGCCGCGAGGATCCAGGCGATAGCAAGACCGAGTGCCGCGCTGAGCAGAGCACCGAGCACCCCGTCGGCGATCCCCAAGCCCGGGAAGACGAGGGTGCGGCGGCGCAGGCGCAGGCCGACGCCCTCAAAGCCGGTGGCGAGGATCGCGCCCGCGAGCAGAGCACCGATCAGGCCAAACGCGGGTGCGTACGCCGAAGAGTGACCCTGAGACAGCAGTAGAGGACCGAGCCGAGTTCCGATGAATGAACCAATGGCAAAGCCACCGAAGGAGAGCGCGGCGACGATGAAGCCGCGTCGAAATCCGAAGAAGGCGAGTAGGACAGCGAACACGACGATGATCCAGTCGAGCCGAGACACTTCTCATGTTCTACCGTCCCGAGCTGTGAGGAGCCCCAGTGAGCGCCGCATACGAGCTCGGCGCGCAACGCCTGTGATCGCGCTCGCGGCGGTTACCTTCGCGTTGGGTGCGGCGTTTGGATCGGGGCACAAAGGCTCGCCTCGACTGCGCGTGGCGGAGAGCTTTGCAAGGGCTTGGGCTCGCAAGGACTACTTGGGGATGTACGAAGACATCGATCCCTCCTCCCAGCGAACGCTGTCGGCGAGCGCCCTGGCAAACGCCTACCGGGAGGCAGCGCGAACGGCGACGGCGACAGGCATGACCGTAGTAGGTGGGGCGCGCTCCCTGCAGGACGGCACGATCGCCGTGCCGGTACACGTGAGGACCAGGTTGTGGGGGACGCTTGACGAGCAGTTGCGTATGCGGGTGGCAGAAGGCGAAGGGGGGGCACGCGTGAGATGGTCGCGTGCACTCTTGTTCCCGGGCCTTAGAGCAGGCGAGACCTTGAGCAGGCAGACAACCCTGCCTCCACGCGCGACGCTCGAGGCACGCGATGGCTCAGTGCTGGCAGAGGGGGAAGCGAGCGGCGCCGGCACCAGGATCTCGCCTCTGGGGACGGCCGCCAACGCGGTGATCGGAGAAGTGGGGTCGATACCGGCTTCACGACAAGGTGAGCTCCAAGCCGAAGGCATCCCCCCCAACGCGATCGTGGGAACCAGTGGCTTGGAGCGCGCACTCGACGCCCGCTTGCGAGGAAAGCCCGGGGGTGAGCTGCTGGCGGGAGACCGGGTGCTGGCAAGCGTCACACCGCAGGCGAGCGCGGCCGTGCGCACCACGATCTCCGCGCCGCTGCAATTAACGGCGGCGGCGGCGCTTGGAGGTCAACTTGGGGGCATCGTGGCGATGAACCCGACCAGCGGCGACATCCTGGCAGTAGCTGGGCTCGGCATCGACGACCTCCAGCCGCCGGGATCGACGTTCAAGATGGTGACGGTCACCGCCGCCCTGGAAGCCAAAGCGGCTAGCGAGAAAAGCGCCTTTTCCTACGCCACCTCGACGACGCTCGACGGGGTGAAGCTCGAAAACGCGAACGGGGAGTCGTGCGGGGGGAGCCTCGCGCTCGCGTTCGCGGTGTCGTGCAATTCGGTGTTCGCACCGCTCGGGGTGAAGGTGGGCGCAACCCGCTTGGTGGCGACGGCGGAAAGGTACGGCTTCAACCACGACCCCGGCGTCGGAGGGGCAATCGAGAGCACGTTGCCGCAACCAGCGGAAATACAGGGCGAACTCGACCTCGGATCGACCGCCATCGGTCAAGGTGAGGTGCAGGCAAGCGTCCTTCAGATGGTGACCGTCGCGGCGACGATCGCCGACGGCGGGAGACGACCTACTCCCAAGTTCCAGGCGGGGCCCTCGCAGCGCCCACATGTGATCACCGCCGCGACAGCCCGCACCGTGCGACGGTTCATGATCGACGTTGTACGCGAGGGCACGGGCACTTCAGCGGCTATCCCTCATGTGACCGTGGCGGGCAAGACCGGCACGGCGGAACTGGGGGAAAGGAGATGCCCCAAGGACGGACTGGAATCAAGCGGAGGCGAATCAGGGAGCAGCGAAGAATCGCAGGGGACGTCCGGCGAGAACTGCGTGAGCGGGAGCAAAGACCCACAGAACACCGACGCATGGTTCGCTGCCTTCGCCCCGGCGTTGAAACCGAGGATCGCGGTTGGGGTGCTACTGGTGAAAGACGGTGCGGGTGGGGACACCGCCGCGCCGGTGGCGCGCGAGGTGCTCGAAGCTGGACTGCATTAGCGCCAGGGTGAGAATTCGCCTCGGCGACACCCGTGGTGGCTAAACGTCGAGCTCGGCGGAGGCTGACTGCGAGGGGTAAAGCGGATCTACGATCTTCAGCTCGAGCGGGCGGTTGTCGAGCGAGACGACTTTGATCTTGTAGAGCAACAGGGCACCCTGCGTAGGACCGTTGGCGGCAACCGTGTTCAACTCGGGAATGCGGCCTTTAGCGCCCAGCAGGCCACCGCGGTAGGCGAATTCGTTCGTGATGGCCGGCACTATGCGCGTGTAGACATTGTTCTGGGTGTCGCTGATCGTAATGCCCGTGGCAGCCGGGTGGGGGGCGGAGCTTTCGTTGTAGACCTGCAAGAACACCCCGAACCACTCTTCCCCGGGCCTCAATCTGCGCTGGGAGAGCGTGAGACCCGCCAGGTAGGAGGCGTCCTCGGCATCAGCGGGATTGAGCTCCCGCGAGAGCTGCACCTCATAGATGAGCGGACCAACGTTCAGATAGGGAGCGTTCTGGCCCGACTCGCCGGCATAGGTGCCGGTCGTGACACGGGTGTGAGAATCGTCGGAGCACGCGCTGAGGCCGACCGCGAGCAACACAAGCACGACCAGCAACGACAACCTCACCACTGCGGGAGGCCCATACCGAGAAGGACGTTGCGGGAGGGTCGTCGTCATATGCGTCGGTGTCATGCGAGCGGGCAGTCTATCCGCCCGCGAGGCTGACACGCTCTCCGCGCTGCTCACCTCGCTCGATGATGGAGCGCAGCCGCCGCATGGCCTTCTCGTTCTTGCGCTTCAACCATGAGCGCCCCCCCAGCGCCTCCTGCAGGCGGTCGGAGAGCACAGAGGCCTGTGTCTCGATCGTGAACTGCACGCGCGTGGCACCACCAGGGGCAGACGCGAGCTCGTAGACGCCGAGGGTGCGGATGCGATTGGCCTTGCCCGTGCGTCCCACCTCGACGATCCTGTGCGGACGAACGACCTCGGTGAATGTGGCGTCGCCCCAGCTGAAACGGCTTCCAGGGGCCTTCACGCGGAAGCGGGCGCCCGCCCCGCGACCAACCGAATCCTCGCGCGTGAGATGCCAGTCCACGAGATAGTGGTCGGTGAACTCGGAGTGGTTGGCGATGTCCTGTAGGTAGTCGAACACCTGCTCGCGCGGAGCACTGATGATGGTGGAGACTGTGAGGGGATGCACGGCGGGCAGTCTAATGATCGAGGCGCACGGATCGACGAGACCCGGGATACCTTCCGGAGGTTCGCCGGGAGGCCTACCTCAGGCGGCGCGGGCGGTGAGACGCACTGTGTGGCCAAGCTCTGAGTGGCGCACGATCTCGGTTGCGGCCGGTTCCCCACGACGCAGCGGACGGCACAGCTCGCAGACGATCCCGGAGAGACGCTCGTAGAGGTGGACGCGCTCCCCCACCAAAGGTGTGCGAGCACAATCCAGGCAGCGATCGCGGTCGGCCGTGAGGGAGCTCACCCCGCGCATGAGCAGGTAGCGCTCGAGCTGCTCGACGTCAGAATGCGGGGAGGCCATAAGGCTATTTTCGACGGCGTAGGGCGAGCTCCTGCCCGCACCCGCGCGTGATATCGCCGCTTCCTCACAGACCGGTTTGGCCCCCGTTAGGGGCGGGTAGGCTCGAACTACGCGACCCGAGGCGTCCCATCGGCTGGGCCGATGTGGATGGCGAGTTCTTAGCAACTTAATGCAATTCGATGGTTATGATTGGCGCCAGATTCCACCCTGTAGAAAGTTCTCGACAACACGGGAATGAGAGGAAGGGGATGCGTTGCATGGAGTCGCTTACTTCGGGCACGATGGCTGGGACGGGTTCATTTCGCTGTCAGCGATGCGGGTACGTATTGACGCTCACGTCGCTGGACACGCTGCGCGATTGCCCCAGTTGCGGCGGGGAGGACTTCGCGAGGGCCTCATTGTTTAACGCCGCTCGCTCCGGTTCAGAGGCCCCATCACAGCAGATGACCGAGGCAGAGCCGAGACAGGAGTGGCTGGAGGCGGCGCGCACCGCACTGAGGGCTCCTGGCGAGTACGTGCTCTACGAGGACGGAGACGACATCAAGGCGGTGGCCTTGACGCGCGAGTGGACACGCATCGGACGAAGCCTCGCGGCGGACATCCGCTTCGACGACCCCACGGTATCGCGACGCCACGCATTGGTGGTCCGTCAGGCCGACGACGTGAGGGTGCTCGACGACAGGAGCCTCAACGGAGTGTTCGTCAACGGGGAACGTATCGAGTGGAGGGCGCTGCGGGACGGAGATGAGATCGTCGTAGGTCGCTACAGGTTGACGTTCGTGAGCCTGCGGACGCCAACGGTCGCACCAGAGGTCGGCGTACCGATCCAAGCCGCCGGCTGAGCACACCTCCAAAGCTCCGCGTCGCTCAAACGTAATCCCCGTACTATGCGCGGGAATGGCACAGACGATCGCGGTGCTCTCACAGAAGGGCGGCACAGGGAAGACCACCACGGTGCGAACGCTCACCGACGTGCTGCGCAGGATCGACGTACGGACGCTGGCAGTAGATCTCGACCCTCAGGGCAACCTGTCGGACTACTTCGACGTGCCCCCCGAGAGCGAGCCGACGATCGCCGACGTCCTCAATGGGACGAGTACAGCGAAGGAGGCGATCCACGGGGATGTAATCCCGGCCAGCCTCAACCTAGCCGAGACCGAGCTGATGATCGGCGGGAAGATCGGCCGGGAGATGACGCTGCGGCGGGCGCTTGCGGGAGTGCAAGACGAATACGAGATCGTGCTCGTCGATTGCCCTCCCTCGCTCGGCTTGCTCACCGTAAACGCACTCGTGGCTGCCGACCATGCACTCGTGACCGCCGAGGCACAATATTTCGCGCTTCAGGGAGTGGAGCAGGCGTTGGAGGTGATCGCAGTCGCCAGAGACAGCCTCAACGACGAGCTCGAGCTCGTGGGGGTCCTTATGAACCTGGCGGACATGAGGACAGTGCACTCACGGGAGGCGAAGGCGTCGCTTGAAGAGCGCTTCGGCGAGAAGGTATTCGATACGGCGGTTCGCTCCTCGATCGCATACGCCGAATCAGCCGAGCGGGCAGTCTCGATCCTCGACCACCGTCCCGATCTAGGCGCGGACTATCT
>JBOGYB010000006.1:0-12827 GCA_050696555.1 Solirubrobacteraceae bacterium
GTGCCAGAGTTCATTCCTCGGGGGTGAGCACCTCCAGCGAGACGCCAAGCGGTATAAGATTGGCGTAGACCTTGGGGCTATAGCTCAGCTGGGAGAGCGCCTGCATGGCATGCAGGAGGTCGCCGGTTCGAGCCCGGCTAGCTCCATTCGGCCAAAGGACGCAGACACGGGCAAATCTGCAGCTTATGGGTATCAAGCGTCCCAGTCTTCCTCATTTAGCTCCTCAAGCTCCAGGTGTTCGACCTCGGCCTCAGTCAACGCGCCGGGCGTTTCCGCCAACAGCTCGCCGATAAGAGACGTCACGTCGATCGCGGACGGATCAGGTGGCGGACTGCCGAGCGTCTCGGCGTATCGTGTCGCAGATAGGTAGGTGAGGCGAACGGCCTGGATCACGAGTACGCGCCGTAGGCCGTCAGATACCTCACCGCGCTCTCGGGCGACCGCTGCCAGGCGCGAAATTGTCTCGGCTCGTCTAGCAATGCGTACGTCTGGATGCCTACGCTCCTCGATCGCGGTCTCGCCTACAAGAGATATCCGTTGCGACGGAGGCAGAGCAACAGGTGGGGACTGCGGTGGAATCTTCTCATTTAGGATGGCCTTGAACCGGGAGTTCTGGATAGCCCTGACATAGGCCGAGTACTCCACCGCATCAAGCCGCCGCTTCGCGGCGTTTCTGCTTCTCTCGTTCTCCAACTCCCATAGCGGCCACATCTCGATCTCCGCAACCTCGAAAATATCGAGGACTCGCATTGCTACTGCGTCCGTACGCTGATTGGTCAGATGGCGACGTACGCGCACACGCAGCTGCTCGTTTGTCTGACCGACGTAAATCGGCTCGCCGTCGTAGTCATAGAACGCGTACACCCCGAACTTCGCATTGCCGATGAGCCTTCCCATACTGTCTTCTTCGTTCAGCGCCACATCGAGCAACCGCCGAAATTCGCGCACCTGCGGTGAAGGCAGGTCACTGCGTCTCGGGCGCGTCATCAGGCCGCCACTAGGGGAGGTGTGGAGGCGCTGGCGGCAGGCACTACATAATGCGCGCAGAGCCATTCGATGACCGGCACGCACACTGCGTCACCGAACCCGAACAGCGCTTGGTTGGGGCGTGCGGTAAGACTAAAGCGATCGGCGCCCATGAGGCGTGCGTACTCGCGGGGAGTCATCCAACGCACCCGCACCTCACCTCGTCCGGCCTCAACAAGCGCCTGCTTGCTCGAGCCGCCGCGGGCTGTACGCAAGCAACCCGATATTCCATCGCGCCGGATCTCCCAAACGGCGACGCCGTTGCGAGTTCGCCGATAGGCGGTACGCCAGACAAGCTTCGGGGCTTGCCGTAGGGCCTCTAGGCGTTCGGCCTGGATAGACGAGAGAGAGTCCACGAAGCGCGAGACGCGTTCAGGTCCCCACCATTCAGGCGCGTCGGGGGATAGTCGCTCCACGACCCTTGCCAGGCTCGTTGCCCCGGTTGGCAGTTGCGGCAAACGCTTGGCGTGTAGCTGCGCTGATGGTGTCCGGCTGGCGAATTCGCGCACCCATACAGGTCTCTCTGTGAACCCCATAGTGTCGTACTCAGTCGGCGGGTCGACCAAACCGACGATGAACATGCGGGGGCGGCTCTGGGGCACGAAATGTCGAGCGTCGATCATGAGGAGGTCGCACGAATAGCCGAGGGCGTTCAGCTCCATCACGGCGCCGCGCAGGTCTCGACCACCATGACTTGACGCGAAGCCCAAGACGTTCTCAAGCAGTACGACGGTCGGACGACGGCTACCCATCTCATAGAGCACTCGGGCGAACTCCCAGAACATGCTAGAGCCCCCGTTCTCGCCGCGAGGAGCGGCTCTCACGCCAAGCCCCCGGCGGTTGCCCGCTAGTGAGAGGTCAGTGCAAGGAAAAGACGCGGTCGCGATCTCAACGTCGGGCAACGAATCGCCGGCCACATCACGGACATCGCTGAGAACATACTCGTCCTCGCCAAAGTTCGACACATACATGTCTCGCTTGCCCGGCTCGATGTCGTTCGCCCATACGGTCCTGACGCCAGCAGCCTCAAGGCCAAGGCGCATTAGACCGATCCCCGCGAAGAACTCGGCGGCGCGAAGGCAACTCATGACAGACTTGGACGGTATCTCAGGAGCCGGACAACGCCTCCTGCACGCGCAAGACGGCCAACGCGGCTTGCTCGTGCTCCCAGATCCGCAGAACGCGCCAGTCGTTGTCTGTCAAGCTCTTGGTCACACGCGTGTCGCGTGCACGGTTGCGAGCGATCTTCGCCTCCCAATACTCGGCGTTGCGTGCGGGCATTCGGCAGTGCTCTGGACACCCGTGCCAATAGCACCCATCGATAAAGACGGCGAGGCGTTGGCGTGGAAAGACGATGTCAGCTCGCACCTGGATATCGCCCTCCGCGACACGGTAGTCCTTGCGGAAGCGAAAACCGCTCGCATGAAGCAGTTGACGAAGCCTGACCTCTGGCAACGTATCCACCCTGCGGTTGCCGCGCATGGCACGACGGGTCGCCTCGTCACTCGCGCGCGGTGTCGTTGGGAGCACCAAGGCCATCCTCCAAATAGTGGCGCATTCGAGATTGGGTGGGACTGGAGGGTCAGATGCCTATGAGCGCCCACCGCAAAGCCTCGACTCGCGCTCGACGGTTTAGTCTTCGCCCGCCCACGTCCATAGGCGCAACTTCAACGCGAACCGTCGCCGCCACAACAGACAATCGCTCGCGCTCGCGTGCTTCGCTGGTGTCCGTCGGCTGTCGGTCTGGCGCGAGGTCAAGCGTTTGGGCGATCTCGCCGCTACGACTCGCGTGACGGGTTCGAGCGAAGGTAAGGCACGAGTCGCTCGCGCATCCAGTCCGGGATCGTGGCCTTCGCGTCCGGTTCGTGCTCGACCAGCTTCTTCAGGTCGACCAGTACATGGCGGAGGGTGCCTTCGACGAGCCGCTCTCCGTCGCGCAGGACGCGATGGCTGGTGGTGATGCTCGTCGTTCCCAGCCGCGCGATCGCGATCTCGATTGTCAGCTCGTCGTCGAAGTGCGCCGGCCGCCGGTAGCGCAGCCCTGCCTCCGCTACCACGAGCTCGACGCCGTGGTCGACGATCGCTTGGTAGCCGCCCATAGCGCCAAACGCCTCTCGAAAGAGCTCGGTGACGGCGATGTCGAAGTACGCCAGGAAGTGGGCGTTGAACACCACCCCCTGTGGGTCGCACTCCGCGTAGCGGACGCGCAACTTGCAGGCGAGGGGCGCTGCCACACTCGTCCCCACGACATCTTGCGCTGCCATCAGCATCACCTCGCTTGGTTGGATTAGGGCTCGGCGACCCACGGACAGGCGCGATGATAGACCTTACCAATTAACAGATTATAATGGTAAAATACAAATCTGTGGTTGTGCCTCGAACGCCTGAGAAGATCCATCTATGGGGTGAGACGCTCTGCCTGGACTACGCCAATACCGTCGACTGGTCGCCGGAGGATGAGCACGTCGATCCCGAGCAGACCGACGTGCTGCGAACGGAGGAGATGCTGGGCCGTTGGGGGCGGCGCGTTGGCCTCCTCAGCGATGGTGCCGCGACTGCGAGCGCGGCCGAGCTACGGCGGGCACTCGCACTGCGCGACGCCGTCCACCATCTGTTTTCCTCCGTCAGTCGAGACCGGGAGCCCGCCGCCAAGGACCTCGACGTTCTGACGAGCAGCTACGGCGAGGCGGTTAGGCACGCGTCTCTGCTGGCCGGCGAGGGCTCGTACAAGCTCGACTGGCCGGTAAGCGAGCCACGAAAGATCCGCTACGCCGTTGCCGCCAGCGCGGTCGCACTACTTGAGGATCCTGGGCGTCTGAAACGGGTCAGCCGGTGCCCCGGTCGCGGCTGCGGATGGCTTTTCCTCAACGTGAGCGGGCGCCGCCGCTGGTGCTCGATGTCCACCTGTGGTAGCCGCGACAAGATGCGGCGGCTGCATCAACGCCGAACACAACACACCGACTAGTGGCGCCGGTGGTGAGTGCTGCGACGCCCCCGTCCGGGGCTGGGACGCAGGAGGCCAGGCGCTTTGTCAACCGACACTTGCCCGCTAGCAAGGCGAGCAAAGCGGTTCGCGTTTGACTTCGGCTAGCTCCATCAGACGGTGCCACGGTCACAGACGCCGAGCTGCGCCGTGCGCTCTGCCTACCAGAGAGCTGATCCTCCCAGCTCACAAGCGGGGCTTGGCAACAATCGAGACGGGCGTGATTACCACTCGTATGACCCATCCGGCTCGCGACGAGCCGATCGTGCTGTACATGAGCAGCAGATTCGTGTAGAAACCACGACGTGCCAGGAAGACTAAGACGGGGGGTGGTGCTGGGACTCGCACTGTGCATCGTCCCCGCCGCCTCGGCGAGCGCAACGATCACGGTCGCCAACCAGAACGACAGCGGCGCTGGATCGCTACGCCAGGCGATTCTCGACGCCGGGGCTGGCGAAAGCATCGTCGTCCCGGCGGGGGACTACGCGCTCACCAGCGGGGAACTGGCGATCGCCAAGGCTCTCGTCATCTCCGGTCACGACGCGGCTGACACGACCATTCGATCCACCGGCGCGTTCCGCGTGTTCCACACCAGCGGAGCGTCGAGCGAGATCACGATCAGCGGTCTGACCATCCGGGATGGAAATCCAGCGCCGGTCTCGGGTGCGGTGGAAGGCGGGGGGATTCTCAACACGGCGGCGAGCCTCACCCTTCGCGACGACGCCATCGTCAGCAACCGCGTGGACGCCGACGCGCTGCCTCCCTCAGGCTCGGGCGGCATCGCCGAGGGTGGCGGGATCGCCGCCGGCGAAGGCGCTTTGACGCTGCTCGACAGTGTCATTAAGAACAACACCGCAAGCGCCGTCGGCGGTAGCGAACACGCCGGCGGGATCGCCGAGGGTGGTGGCCTCTACAGCGCAGGTGTCCTCATCGCGAAGGGCAACGAATACGTCGGGAACTCAGCCGACGCG
Source organism: Solirubrobacteraceae bacterium (assembly GCA_050696555.1). GTDB lineage: Bacteria > Actinomycetota > Thermoleophilia > Solirubrobacterales > Solirubrobacteraceae > Palsa-744. The sequence continues at coordinate 4,981 of JBOGYB010000006.1, forward strand.
CGTGGCGGACAGGGCCCTTCCAACGCAGGGCAGGGCGGCGGGATAGCTGATGGTGGCGGGCTCATCGTGTTCGCTGTCCACCCGCCCATACACGTCTCTGCGAGCACGATCCTCGCAAACACCGTTGACGCATCCGGAGGTCCAGGAGGTGGCGGCGGCATCGGCGACGGCGGAGGACTGTGGGCGCTCTCCAACGGACCACCGGTATCACTCGGCGATCTCACGGTCACGACGAACCTGGTTCGAGCGCTCCCCAATGGGATCGGCGATGGCGGAGGGGTGGAGATCGGGGCTAACAGTCCGGGTGTGATGTTCCTCACAAACGCCACTCTCAGCACGAACACCGTGGAAGGAGAACCGGGTTCGAGCGATGGTGGGAACGGATCCCTCGGTGGTTCGAACACGATGGTAAAGAACACACTGGTCAGCGGTGGCGTGGCATCTCCAGGCGTGGAGAACTGCGCCGGCGTCCCTACCTCCCTGGGTCACAACCTCGACAGTCTCGACCAGTGCAATTTCCACGCGCCCGGAGACCTCGTGAACACGAACCCGCTACTGGGGCCCCTCCAGGACAATGGCGGACCTACGCTGACACTGGCCCCGCTCGCCGGGTCGCCAGCGATCGACGCGGGCGACAGCGCCGGCTGCCCGGTCTTCGATCAACGTGGTGTACTGCGACCACGGGGGTCAGCCTGCGACATCGGCGCGGTCGAGTCGGCTCCCCCGTCTGCCTCGACCGGCCCCGCTGCGAATGTTGGGGAAACCGTCGCGACATTGCAAGGCTCGACATCCAACCCTGACGTAGTGGCGGGGACAATGTTCTTCCAGTGGGGGACAAGCACGACATATGGCTCGCAGACGCCGGTCCAAACGCTCGCTGCTTTGTCATCCGCGCAGCAGTTCCCCGCGATATTGGCAGATCTAAAGCCGGGTGTGGTCTACCATTTCCGCGTTGTCGCGATCAACGCAGAAGGCACAGCGTTCGGCGCCGATCAAGCGTTTACGACAATCAAGCCAACCATACCGCGCCCGGCTATCACGGCGGCGAGACTGACCAACAAGCGCTTCCGATCCAGCAACAAAGACACCGCCATCTCGGCCAAGAAGGCACCCGCCGGAACGAGCTTTCATTTCACCCTCTCCGCAGTTGCCAAGGTCCAGATAGTTTTCACCAGGTCGGCGCAAGGTCTACGTAGTGGCCACAACTGTGTTGCTCCCACCGCGAAACTCAGGCGAGCGCACGCAAAACGCTGTACCCACTCGATCGCACTCGGCACGCTCACGCGCTCCAACGTGCCCCAGGGAGCAGACAGCGTGTCGTTCAGCGGACGCATCGGACACACACCCCTCAAACCGGGTTCGTACAAGGCCACACTCAGCGCAAGCAATGCGGGGGGACGCTCAAACCCGGTGACGCTGTCTTTCAGCGTAGTTCATTAACTAAGAGAGCACTCCGAAAATCCATGCCCGCATTCCGAGGCTTCCCGCCCGAGGCAATCGAGTTTCTACGCGAGCTGGAGGAGAACAACGAGCGCGAGTGGTTCAAGGCGAACCGCGCGCGCTATGACGAGTATCTCGTGGGACCCGCGACAGCGCTGGGGGAAGACCTCACCAACTTCGGGAAGCCGCGCCTGTTCCGGCCGTGGAACGACACTCGCTTTCATCACGGTCCACCAATCAAGGAGCATGTAGGCCTCGCGATCGGGTACGAGGGCGCTGGTGGCTTCTACGTCGAGCTATCACTCGACGGACTGCTGGTGGCGGCCGGGCTTCACCGTCCCGCCCCCGACCAGGTGGATCGCATCCGACGTGCGGTCGATGCCGGACGCACCGCGGCGCCGCTCTCGAAGGCGATCACCCGTGGAGAGGCAGTAGATTTGCATTTGAACGAGCCGGACCTGGTGCGGGCCCCGCGCGGATACCCGGCCGACCACCCACGTCTCGATCTCTTGCGGCGCCGGTCGCTCACGCTCTCGCGACGCCACGAGCTTGGTCCGTGGCTTCATAGACCCAAGGCGGGAGATCGCATCAGAGCAGAGCTCGACGCCGCCGCGCCGCTCGTGCGATGGCTGCGCGAGCACGTGGGCGTCTCCCAGCGCGCGAACGCACGAACGGGCTGACTCGCTCTGGCCACAACCGCGAGCGGCGCTTAACTAGGCGCTACCGTCGGCGGGTTGACTCGGCGCCCCGCCGATCGCATTCATAAACCGGCGTCGGCGAGTCCGCACGCGCTTGAAGCGCGCCTCCGAGCGAGCCATGCGATGCCCGCCGGGGGGATAGCGCCAGCGCGCCCACGGAGACCTCGGCGCCGCCAGGCGCACCGTGCCCACGATGGACATCAAGGGGATGAATACCCCAAGCAGGCCAAGGATCGGCTTGCCCTTGAGGATCGCCAAGGTGGAGAAGATGAGGTCGATCACGATCACCGCGACGATCGAGCTGATCGGTGAGGCACGATTGGATAGGTCGAAGGGGGCGATGCCGAGCACGATGAGCCCGCCCAACAGCGTCGCCACGACCACCGCGTCGATGGAGGAGCGTCCCTCCCTGGACCAGTACACGTCTTCGAGATGGACCCAGAGCGCGAACTCGTCGAGCGTAAGCCCGGCCCCTATGCCGAAAAGTGCAGCAAGTATCTCGCTGCCGGGGCTCCCGGGCTCAAGGGCGAAGTTGAGAAATCCCGAGAGCAGGATCAGCACGATCCCCCACACGAGATGATGCAAATGCAGCCCCCCTTTCGTTTCCACGCTGCCGGGCCACCAGGTGATTTTCGGGTTGCGTATCAGACGAGCGCTGGTGCGGATGAAGAGGAATGACGCCAGGAACGAGCCCAGCAGGATGAACCCGTCACGCTGACCACGATCGTCGAGGAAGTGCTGGGAGATAGCGAAGTTCATTCCAGATAGATGCAGTCTCAGCGCTTTTTGCGGGGCAACCGAGCCCTACGGCCCGGACGCGCTCACGTTAGCGAGTCGAGCCGAGCGGATCGCACACAGCACGGGAGTGGCTACATCGCAGCGTTCGATAGACCGCATGTTCGCGTAGCATCACCGGTCATGGCAAGGAGACTCGCGATCACCTGGCTGTTCAACACCGTCGCGCTTTTCGTCGCGACGTGGCTGTTGTCGGGCTTGAGCTACGGCAAAGATGGGTGGGCGCTGTTGATCGCGGCGCTCGTGTTCACGCTCGCGAACTACTTCCTCAAGCCCGTGCTGGCGATCCTCTCGATCCCCTTCATAGTGGTGACCGTGGGGTTGTTTTACTTCCTGATCAACATACTCATGCTCTACTTGACAAGCTGGATCGTGCCTCAGTTCACGATCGCCACGTTCTGGTGGGCGGCGCTCGCAGCGATCATCGTGAGCGCCGTGAATGGGCTCTTGCACGCGGGCTTTGGTAAGCCGCGCGAGCTGGCGAGCGGGGAGGTGTAGGACATGTGGTCGGACGCGGACGATGCGATCATCGGCGGTGACCTCACCGCGGCACTGGCCTACGTGACACCAGCAGGCGGCAGCGTCGTCACGCCAGTGGCGCCAATCGGTTTGCGCGACCGCGAGGCGGGGACAGTGAGCTTCACCACCTCGCTCGGCTTCGGGCGAAAGCTCAAGCGGATCGAGCGTGACCCGCACGTGGCGCTTGCATATCACGCCCGCGAGCACGGCTTCGCGAGCGAGCCGCGCTTCGTGCTCGTACAGGGGAGGGCAAGCTATGACGCAAGCCCCGACCCGACAGTGCTCGCAGAGAAGGTGCGCCCCGCCTCGGAGAGGTTCATGGGGGCGCCGCGAACGGGATGGTTCTGGGATCGGTGGCTAAGCGCTTACTACGCCGACCGCGTGCTCGTCACGGTACAAGTCGAGCGCGTCGTTTCCTGGCCCGACCTTGCTTGCCAAGGAGAGCCGAGCGTCACCGGCAACCCACTACCGGCCGAGCCGCCTTCACCACAGGTCGAGCCAAAGAATGGGAGCGGACCGCGTGTGGATGTGCAGCGCACCGCGACCCGCTTGCACAAGCTCCCGCACATACTGCTCGGGTACGTGCAATCTGACGGCTTTCCTACGCTCGTCCCGGTCGGCATCGGTGGGACAAGCGCCAGCGGAATGGAGATTACCGGTCCGTCACTGCCCCCGGGAGGCCGCCGCGCGGGCTTGATGGCGCATCGCTACGAGAAACAGCTGATCGGACTCGAGACGCGCCAGCACACCGGTTGGCTGCAGGACGGGATATATGCCCCTCACACCGAGGGTGGTTTCCGGGCGCCCGCCAACAAGACTTTGCTGCTGCTAGCGAACGGTTTCATGGCGCGGCGGGGACTCAAGCGGGCGCAGGCACGCACAGGATGATGGTGGCGCAAGGCATCCCTCGCGCACAGGGACAAAGCGCAGGATTCCTTACCAGCCCCCGGTAGTCACCAATCCCGGACCCGGCTCAGCGCGCACGTCGCGCGCGGTTAGCTCGGCGCCGCACCGGGCGCAGGCGCGTCGGTCACCCAGCTCTCCCCCGCACTCCTTGTGGCGGATCACGATCGGGGGGCCGTTGGGCGCAGCGTAGCGATCGCCCCAGCGCAGTAGCTCGATGATGACGGGCCACAAATCGAGGCCCTTGTCGGTGAGACGGTACTCGTGGCGCAGCGGACGGTCGCTGTAGGGGACCTTGTCGAGGATACCCTCCCCCACCAGACGATCCAACCGGGCGGAGAGAACGTTGCGGGCAACCCCGAGTTTGCTTTGCATCGCGTCGAAGCGACGCACGCCGAGAAAGGCCTCTCGCAGCACCAGCAGCGTCCAGCGCTCGCCCACGAGCTCCAGGGCGCGGGCGATGGAGCAGTTCTGCGTTCCGTAATCGGACCTGAGCATCCGAAGCACACTCTACCAACACTTAGTTGCATGAAGCAACTCACTTGTGTAAAGTCCGTCCCTGGTTCGTTTCTTGACGCAACTGACTAGCGGGAGCCCTCGGATAAGGAGCTGACGATGGAGCGCAGATGGCAGGTGCTGACCGTGGTGGTGGTGGGTGTGTTCATGGCGGGGTTGGACGTATTCATCGTGAACATTGCCTTCCCCCAGATCCACTCCGACTTCCCCGCGACAAGCCTCGGGGCGCTGTCATGGATCCTCAACGCTTACACGATCGTGTTCGCTGCCTTCCTGATCGCGGCAGGACGCTGGTCGGATGCCTTCGGGCGAAAGCGCGCGTTCCTCTTCGGTGTGGGTCTCTTCGTCGTGGCCTCGGGGGCATGCGCGGCGGCGCCCTCGATACCTTTCCTCATCGGGGCGCGCGCAGTACAGGGATTCGGCGCCGCACTACTCCTACCCGCCTCGCTCGGATTGCTCCTGCCGGAGTTCCCGCCCGAGAAGCGCCACATCGCGATCGGCGCATGGGCGGCGGTGGGCGGAATCGCCGCCGCCGCCGGCCCACCACTCGGGGGTCTGCTCGTAGAGGCCGGTTGGCGATGGGTGTTCATCGTGAACGTCCCCGTGGGCATCGCCGGACTGATCGCCGGGAGGCGAGTGTTGCGAGAGATCCGCCACCCCGACAGCGAGCCGGCCGATGTCATCGGCGCAGTGCTGCTAACGACAGGCGTGGGTGCGCTGATCGTGGCGATCGTGCAAGGAGAAAGCTGGGGTTGGTCGAGCGCGCGCGTCCTCGCCATGCTCGCTGCCGCCGTGCTGCTGCTGGGAGCGGTGGGCGGACGCATCGCCCGTCACCCCGCCCCCATCGTGGACCCCGCGCTGCTGCGGATGAGAGCCTTCAGCGCCGCCACGCTCGCCTCGCTGCTGTTCTTCATCGGCTTTGCCGCGATGCTGCTGGCAAGCGTCCTCTTCCTCACAGGCGTGTGGCACGAGCCGATCCTCACAGCCGGCTTGATGATCTCCCCCGGTCCCGCGATGGCGGCGCTGACGGCGATCCCCGGCGCACGCCTGGGTGGCCGCCTAGGCCCGGGACGGGTTGGGGCGGCCGGCACGGTGTTGTTTGCGCTCGGAGGCGTTCTATGGATCACCCAGCTTGGCAACCAGCCCGATTACGTCGGGGAGTACCTGCCGGGGATGCTCGTCGGGGGGATTGGTGTGGGCATGGTGATCCCCTCGCTCACGAGCGCAGTCGCGGCCACGCTGCCCCCGGAGCGGATTGCTACGGGAATCGCCGTGCAAACAACGGGCCGCCAACTCGGATCGGCGCTCGGCTTCGCGATCTTGATCGCCGTGCTCGGCACCCCCCACTCTGCCGCCGACTTCCACGACGCGTGGAGCTTCATGCTGCTTGCCAGCCTGCTGGCCGGGGTATCGCTGGGCGCGGTGGGCGCTAGGGGCATCGCGCGGGCCCAGGCGCCGGAGTTCGCGGTGGTGGCCGACGAGCAGGTGCTCGCCTAGTTGCCCAAGTCAAGGCGGCCCTGGCCCGCATGGTCGGCCTCGTGCCCCAGCAGCCAAACCTTGCGGTCTAGTCCGCCACCGTAGCCGGTGAGAGAGCCATCGGCACCGATCACGCGATGACACGGAACGACGATCGCGATCGGGTTGCGCCCGTTGGCGAGGCCAACCGCACGGGAGGCTTTAGGGTTGCCGACCCACCGCGCAAGCTCGCCGTAGCTGATCGTGTGGCCATATGGGATCTCGCACAACGCCGACCACACCCGTCGCTGGAAGTCGGTGCCCTGCATCTCCGTAGGGAGGTCGAAGTCGGTGAGCTCGCCCGCGAAATAGGCGTGGAGTTGAGCCACGACCGGTGCCAGCGCGGAATCGTCGCGGAGACACCCCGGCGGGAGACTTGGTCGATGCCGCTGCTCGTGCATGTGTACCCCTGTGAGCTGTCCGTCGAGGGACGTGACGGTGATCTCCCCGATAGGGCTCTCCAGCGTCGTGAAGAGCGCGGTTGGGGTTGTCATGGTTGGTGTCATGCGGCCTCCTTCAGTTTGACGGCGCGATCCACGGTGGGCGCGGGCCAGTGGTTGATCGGATGGGGTGTGGCCGACCACAGGTATTGCACGGCGTAGGCCCGCCACGGCCGCCAGCGCTCGGCGTGTGCGGCGAGCGCCACAGGTGAGGCAGGCAACCCGAGTGCTTCAGCGGCACGGCGCACACCGAGATCGGCGGCGGGGAAGGCGTCCGGATCGCCAAGCGCACGCATGGCGATCACCTGAACGGTCCACGGCCCGAACCCTGGGAGTGCCTTGAGGGTGGAGATCGCCTCCTCCCGATCGCAGCCGGGGTCAAGCGCGAGCGACCTCCTACCCAGCGCCTCCACGAGAGCTGCGAAGCTGCGCCTGCGCGCAGCAGGCATCGCCACGTTCACATCCGCAAGCGCCTCGGGTGAGGGGAACAGGTGGGTGAGCCCACCGCGGGGATCGGTAAGCGGCTCTCCGCACTGGACTACCAGGCGAGCAGCGTGAGTGCGGGCGGCAGTGGTGGATACCTGCTGTCCGAGCACCGCCCGCACTGCCATCTCCGCACCGTCCACACAGCGCGGCACCCTGCGTCCGGCGGCCCCTGCCACGGTAGGAGCAAGAATGGGGTCTGAGCTAAGCAACTCGTCCACCGCGAGCGGGTCGGCGTCGAGGTCGAGCAACCAACGACAGCGCGCGGTAGCTGTCGTGAGGTCGCGCAGGTCGGTGAGGGTCATACGACACGCGACGTGATCGGCGGCCGGGGACAACTCGACTATTCCCGGACCGTGGGCAAGACGCAGAGTACGCCTGTAGGTGCCCCCAACCACCTCCTCCACGCCGGGTACCGCTGTGGCGGCGAGGTGGCCGAAGAGGTTGTCGGGGCAAAGCGGACGGCGAAAGGGTAGCCGCAGGAGTATCGCCCCTGGCGCACCAGCATCTGAGGGTGGATTGGCGCGCGCGCCTATAC
>JBOGYB010000007.1:0-12530 GCA_050696555.1 Solirubrobacteraceae bacterium
GAGCCGCACATTGTGCGGGGGTGGTGGAAGGACACGGGGCGCCTCGACGACATGCTGGAGGCCAATCGCCTGATCCTCGACAACTTGAACGAGCGGGTGGAGGGGGAGCTGGTTGACTCCCAGGTGGATGGGCGCGTAGTGATCGAGTCGGGGGCGCGCTTGGAGCGCACCACCGTGCGTGGTCCGGCGATAGTCGGCGCGGGGGCACATCTACGCGACTGTTACATAGGTCCCTACACGGCAATTGGAAAGAACTGCCAGATATCGAACGCCGAGGTGGAGCACTCGATCCTGCTGGAGGGCTCCTCGGTGTGCGATCTCGACGGGCGCATGGAGTCCTCGCTGCTCGGTCGCAATGTGACCGTCAGGCGTGGGGACCGCCAACCGCGTGCCTACCGTTTCATGGTGGGCGACAACTCGGACATATCGATCCTGTAGTGGTGCTCGGCTACGCGTCGACACGACAACCGCCGATCCCCCGTTGGATCGTCGCGTGCGGGTGGGGGGTTGGTTTGGCTCTATGAGGTTGCTGGTGACGGGCGCCGGGGGGATGCTTGGCGCGGATATCGTTCGCGCGGGGGAGCGGGTTGGGTATGAGCTGGTCCCGGTGACCCATGCGGAGCTGGATATCTCCGATGCCGATGCGGTCGACGAGGCCATACGCGGGTTGGACGTCGAGGCAGTGGTCAACTGTGCCGCGTGGACCGACGTGGACGGTGCCGAGGCCGACCCTGAGGGAGCCCGCGCTGTCAATGCGCTCGGTGCCTCCCACCTGGCGCGTGCCGCCGCGGGCATGGGCATTCAGCTTGTGCATGTATCCACCGATTACGTCTTCAGCGGCGAACCCCAGCTCGACGGGGACGGCCGCAAGAGGCCTTACGTCGAGTCTGACCCCACGGCTCCCCGCTCCGTTTACGGGCGCACGAAGCTCGAAGGAGAGCGGCTCGTGTTGGATGCCTCCCCACTTCACACCGTCGCGCGCAGCTCGTGGTTGTTCGGTGTGGGGGGGCGCAACTTCGTCGACACGATGCTGAAGCTCGCCGGAGAGCGAGAGGCGGTCCAGGTCGTGGACGATCAGGTTGGTTGTCCCACCTGGACAGGGCATCTCGCCCCCGGTCTACTCGGGTTGATAGAGCGTGATGTGCGCGGGCTCGTGCACCTCGCAGGCGGTGGGCACGTGTCGTGGAACGGTTTCGCCAAGGAGATTTTCCGCCAGGCCGAGGTTGACTGTCGTGTGGACATTGCAACCACTGCTGAGACGGCGCGCCCCGCCCCCCGTCCGGCTTGGTCCGCAATCGAGTCTGAGCGCCCCGACGTGATCCCGATGCCCGACTGGCGCGACGGCCTCGCGGGGTATTTGGCAGCCAGGGATGGAATGATGTTCGCATGAAGCTTCTGGTCTGCGGGGGGGCTGGGTTCATCGGCTCCAACTTCACGCGCCTGCGTCTACGCGAGAGTGGGGACCAGGTGGTGGTGCTCGACAAGCTCACCTATGCCGGGCGCATCGAGAGCTTCCACGATTTCGCCGAGGACCCCTCCTTCCGCTTCATACGCGGCGCGATCGAGGACCCGCAGGCCGTGGCTGAGGCGCTCGAGGGGTGCGAGGCGATTGTGAACTTCGCCGCCGAGACACACGTGGATCGCTCTATCGCCGAGCCGGATGCGTTCGTGCGCACACACGGCCTTGGCACCTACATACTGCTGGAGGCGGCGCGTGAGCGGGGGTTGCGCTACGTGCAGGTCTCGACGGATGAGGTGTATGGCTCGATCGAGGATGGGTCCTTTAGTGAGGACTCTCCCCTACGTCCCTCCTCGCCCTACTCGGCGACGAAGACCGGTGCCGACCTGCTCGTGCAGAGCTACTTTCACACCTACGGTCTCCCCGCCACGATCTGTCGGGGGTCGAATAATTACGGTCCCTACCAATACCCGGAGAAGCTGATCCCGCTGATGGTGCTAAACGCGCTCCACGGCGACTCCCTCCCTGTGTATGGCGACGGGATGCAGGTGCGCAACTGGATTCATGCCACCGACTTCGGTCGTGCCATCGGACATGTGCTCGAACATGGGCGCCCGGGGGAGGTTTATAACGCCGGGGGCCCCGATGAGTGCCCCAACATCGAGGTAGTGAGCCGCATCATCGAGCTCACAGGGGCGCAAGAGTCGTTGATCGAGCATGTCACCGATCGCCCCGGTCACGACCGTCGCTACTCGCTCTCCTCGGAGAAGGTGCGAGCGCTCGGATGGGAGCCACGCGTGCGCTTCGCCGAGGGGTTGGAGCAAACCGTGGCGTGGTACCGCGAGAATGCCTGGTGGTGGGAGCCGATCCGCTCCGGCGACTACCGTGCGTACTACGAACGCCAGTACGGCCGCTCGCTGGCCTAGGAGGGTCTAGCGAAACTAGGGGATGCCCTCGAAGAGGCGGCCTGCTGGGACCTTGAACGCTTCGGCGAGGATGATCACTGTCGGGAATCGTGGTGCCCGTGCCCCGCGCTCCATCTTGGATATCGCGGTGTAGTGCAGTCCTGAGTAGCGCGATAGATCCTCCTGGGACCATTCGCGCTCCTTTCGTAGCTCCTTCATGTTGGCGGCGAAGCGTTCGAGTGGGTCCACGGCCCGTCAGCTTCAACACAGCGACCTAGAAAGCCAAGAGACATAGCGTCAAGTTTCTCTGTAGGCTGCCGAACCTATGACACGCCTAATAGTTGGGACGATGCTCGTCGCTCTCGGTAGCTTCATCGTAGGCGTAGGGATGCTCCTCACGATAGGGATAGGGCTCTACGGGACCTACGCATCGGTCAAGCTCGTTCTCGACCACAAGATCAGCCAAGGCATAGCCTTGGAGTTCCTTGGAATCCCACTGCTAGCGGGGTTCGTCAACATCGCTGTCAGCGGCGCGGGGATGCTCATAGTGCGCGGAGGACAGCGTATGCGCGATTACGATCCGGACAGGCTGGACGCCATTACCCGGAGGGCTATCCAGGCCGATCCCGAGGTCCGCGACCTATGGGAAGACGAGTACTAGCTCTTCCCGTCCGAGATTCGCTATACAAGCTACGAATCTAATGCGGCTGGCGGGACTCGAACCCGCAATCCCGGATAGGAAGCCGATTTCTAGTCGGCTGCGTATACCAGTTTCGCCACAGCCGCATTGATTCGTCTTGGCGGAGGAGGTCATTGGCCTCCTCCGCTCTCGTTGAGATCGATTCCTGCTGCTTCGACTCGGCGTCGCATCAGGAGACGAATCTCGGCGGACAGGGTGCGCTCCTCTCGCTCGGCTACGCTTTCGAGCGCAGTCACGAGGGAAGCTGGCACGCGTAGCGCTATGCGTGTCTGCTCTTGCTCCGCGATCATGTGTGGCTCCCTTCGTTGGGATACATAAGGCCCACATAGTTGCAAGAGCGTCAGACGTGACGTCCGGGGTGCTGAGTACTTTCCCGCATCCCACTAAATAGCCCTCGCGCTGCGCTAACAGCCGAGGGCTCGGACCAAAGGACCTCAGATCCAATGGCCTCATCGAGTCTATCGCGGCGTAGTGCTGCGCAACTAGCCCTGATTCTTGATTCGCCGGAGATAGCGGACCTAATCCGTGAGCTTGAGGCGCTACAGACCACTGGACGGCCCGGTTATCCCGTACGGGCCTTGTTGGGTGTGGCGCTCGCTAAGAGTCTGTATGCGATCCCGACGTGGAGCAGGACTATCGGGCTCGTACACGACCATGAGGGCCTACAACGGGCCTTGGGGGCTGTTCCGAGCGTGTACGCGGCATACAGGTTCGCCGTGAAGCTCAGGGCTCACAACGGGTTGTTGCAGGACTGTCTCGGGCGCGTGCTGGCGCGTCTACGCACCGAACGGCCCGGGATGGGACTGCACATCGCTATCGACGCTTCGGACCTTCCGGCGTATGCAAACGGGCAGCGATACGTCTCGAACGGTGGCCGTGAACGTGCAGCGAGCGAGTACAGCGACCCGGATGCTTCGTGGGGCCATCGCAGTGCTGTCAGCACGCGCAAGGGAGGCGGCTTCTACGGGTATCGACTACACGCCGCCGTATGCACTCTCACTGGTTTGCCGGTGGCATGGGAGGTACGTACGGGACGCGAGAACGAAGTCCCTATCACGCTCCCCCTCCTTGACCGGGTAGTCCAGCAGGGGTCTGTGGAGACCGTCGCGATGGACAAGGGTTATGACCAGGCGATGATCTACGAAGGGTGCCAGCGACGGGGAGCTAACGCGATCATCCCGCTCAAGAAGACACGCTACCCCGTCCCGGACTGCAAGCTGCGAGTGCCGCGTGACGAGCGTTGAAAGAAGCTCTACAAGGCTCGTGGGGCGGTAGAGCGCGAGTTCGGACGCCTAAAGCACGAATGGGCGATGCTGCCGCTAAGGGTGCGAGGATTGGCCCGTGTCCAACTCCACATCGACCTCACGATTCTCTGCAAGCTCTGCTGCGCCGCGCACTATTGATTTGCTACGACTCGCTGGCGTTTTCGATAGCGATAGCGAGTCGTCGGACCGCATTGCGAACGCCTTTGAGCTGGGCTGCGAGCGCTTGCAACTGCTCAAGGACTTCGCCCTCGCTGGCCTGGTGCCCGGCCAGAATGTTCCCGACGATATAGCCGATGCTCTCGCTGTCCATCAGCGTCGTTACCTCGTCAAGTAGGCTCACGCACCCCTGATCGGCCTGTAGTCACGACCGCTTGAACTCCGTAACGAGACTTTCGCTAGACCCTCCTAGAGTTTCGCTAGACCCTCCTAGGTCGCTACCCCGAGATCGGGGCGCGGCCTTCCACGCTCGAAATCTTCCACCGCGAGCCTTCCTTGACCAGCCTGACTGTGCTGATGCGGCTCTTGCCTGAATAGGTGCTCTTGACCTTGGCGATGGCCGTGGCGCCCTTCACGGACACAGATTCGATTGTGAGGTTGAGCGCGTCAAGCTGGACGAGCTGCTTCTTCAACACTGCCTGACACCCGCCCGCGCTCTTCAGGCTCGTCGTCACATTGGCGGCGAGATCACTTTCACACAGCTTCTTCTGTTCACGCGCGGTGGCGTGGTTTTGGAAGTCGGAGATGGTCTGCGCGACGTTGTGGCTTTCGCCGGTGAATTTGCTCGTGGACGTCGTTTCGCCGCAGGCCAACAGACCCACGACGAACGCGAGTCCGCAGAATACGGCTGTCGCTTGTCTCAGGGGACTAGCTCTGCTCGTCGTCGCGACGGTATCCCAGTCGCGCCGAGATGTTGTCGGCGGTGGCCACGAGGTGTGGGCCGAGCGCGTCAACCAGCTCCTCGAGCGAGATCATCGAGCTGTGCGCCGCGATGTTCACGGCCGCCACAACCTCACGCGACTCGGTGCGCACGGGCGCCGAGATCGAATGGAGTCCCTGGGCGAGCTCTTCGTCGTTGACCGCCATTCCCTCCTCGAGCACATGTTCCAGTTCGGTGCGTAGCGCCTTCTTACTGGTGATCGAGTTGGGGCCACGACGGGCGAGGGTCATGTCGCCGATCAACTCGCGCTGCTCGGACTCTGGGAGGTTGGCAAGCAGTACCTTCCCCATCGCAGTGCAGTAAGCGGGCAGGCGCGAACCGGGGCGCAGGTTCATATCGATCTTGTTTTGACCGCGACGGAAGCTGCGGGCGCGGTCGACGTAAAGGATCTCGGGACCGTCGAGCACCGACAGGTTCACCGTGTAGGAGGTGCGCTGGCGCAGCTCTTCCAGGTAGGGGCGCGAGTGCTCGCGCAAACCGGTTGAGTTGAGCGCGGACATACCGAGGTCGGTGACGCGCAGGCCGAGGCGGTACTTACGTGAAGCGCCCTGCTCCAGAAAGCCGAGGGCCACCAGTGTGATCACGTAGCGGTGCGTGGTGGAGCGGCTCATCCCGAGGTCGTCGGCGATGTCGGCGATGCCGAGCACGGGACGCTCGGGGGAGAAGCAGCCGAGGATCGCAAGACCGCGCTCGAGCGACTGGGAGTAACGTGGCTCGCGAAGGCTGGGTATAGACCACTCGCCCTCTTGGCCGGACTTGGAATTCGAACTTACTCTTGGCATCTGTGCTATGGCCCCTATCCGTAGTGCCGGAGGTGCCTCAACTTGGTGCACCTCTATTGAACAGTCATCATACTTGGGAATGCCGACGATCTCAATCGAGAACGGCGCTTTGCTCCAAGTTGCGGAGGTTATCGACCTCGTCCAACCTTCCGCATGGACACCTGTCAATCTCCACTTCACTCACAACATAGGCTTTCGACAGGTCGTGTAGGCCGTATTTATGCCGCTTTTGTCCTCACACGCGGAGTTTCCCGCACCAGCCGCGATGTGTTCCCGATTTACGACCCTCGGTCTCGAGTTGGAAATATTCAGAACTGAATGTTCAGGGAAGCGAAGTCCGGTTGTCGCGGATGAGTGAGTCCGCCCACATCTTGATCGTGGGAGGTGACGTCCGCACGATGAACCCACGGGCTCCACGTGCCCAGGCGCTCGCGGCACGCGATGGGAGGATCGTGGCAGTGGGGGGGGAGGCGGATCTCGCGCCGCTGCGTGGACCGGACACGGTGGTGGTGGATGCACGCGGGGCGAGCGTTCTCCCGGGCTTGATCGACGCCCACGGGCACTTCGGGCACGTGGCACGCTCAATGGCCACAGCGGTGGACTGTCGCACTCCCCCTGTGCGCTCTGTCGCCGACATTCTCTCCCGAGCCTCCGAGCGAGCAAGTGCGGTGGCGCCTGGAACATGGGTCCTCCTGCAAGGCACCACCTTCCAGGACGAGCTGCTCCAAGAGCGCCGCTTCCCCACACCGGGGGAGATCACGGCGGTGTCTGCCGACAGGCCGATCGTCTACCGCTCCAGCATCCACCACCTCGTGGTGAATCGCTGTGCGCTGGATCTCGCGGGAATCGACCGCCATACGACTGAGCCCCCGAGTGCTCGCATCGAGCGCGACGCGGAGGGTGAGCCCACAGGGGTGCTCGCGGAGATGTTCGATCGCTTCCCTATCCCGGAGCCCACAGAGCGTGAGTTGGGGGAATCGATAGTCGAGGTCGCCTGGGGTCATTACCTGGCAAACGGTGTCACCTCGATTCAGGAGATCTGGGATTCGCCACAGGTGATGCGCCTGCTCGGAGAGGCTGTGGCTGTGCGAGCCGCGCCGTTGCGTGTTCGCGGTTTTGGTTGGGTGCCCCTTGCCGGCTCTGTGGCGGACGTCGCCTCCGGTGCGATTGCCGACGTTCCGTTGCTCGAGGACTGGTTTGAGGGTGGGGGGGTGAAGCTGTTTGTGGACGGTGGCACCTCCGCGCACACCGCCGCCTTCTACGAGGAGTATCTCGATGCTCCGGGAAAGCGCGGTGCGCTGTGCTTCGAGCTCGAGGAGCTCACCGATCACATTCGCACTGCCCACACCGCGGGAGCCCAGGTGGCGTTGCACGCGGCCGGGGATCTTGCGCAGGACATCTCGCTCGCGGCATTCGAGCTTGCCGGTGTACGCGCCGTGGATGACCTGCGTCCCCGTATCGAGCACGGGGGGAACACAGCATGGAGTCCCTTCCGTGCGGCCTGGTGCAAGCGGCTCGGTGTCCTCCCCGTGCCCAATCTCGGGTTCATCCACAACTATGGGGAGTTCTGGCCGCGCTCGCTGGGGGATCGACGTGGGAGTGACTGTGTGCCGCTGCGTACGATGCTCGATTCCGGGATCCTCGTGCCGGGGACCTCGGACACCACGGGCGGGGATCCCCGCCTGCTCAACCCGTTTCACAACATGTGGTGTGCGATCACCCGCAAGACATTCACGGGTCGTACGATCGACCCCGACGAGCGTATCTCACGCGATCGGGCCCTTGATATGTACACGCGTCACGCCGCTCACGCCGGCTTCTGGGAGGGTTCCCGCGGAGCGCTCGAAGTAGGCAAGCTCGCGGACGTGGTGGTGTTGGAGCGGTCGCTCGACGAGGTGTTAGATGAGGACTTCGAGCAGCTCACCGTTGCTCACACAATCGTCGGTGGTGAGCTGGTGTACAGCGCCGGCGAGCATCTGCGTGAGGCGGTGGGGAACTTCGCTCCGCACCATCCCTATAGGATCGGTCGCTGATGGATTTCTACTTGTTCCTTCCCGGTCAGTGGTGGGATCGGAGCAAGCCCGTGGGTGTGCTCTACGAGGAGATGCTCGAGCAGGCGGTCAACGCCGAGCGCTTGGGCTATGACGGCATCTGGCTTGCCGAACAGAATCTGGTGAGCTTTCTCGCGGCGCCCGACCCGCTTCAGCTCGCGGCGACGATCGCGCAGCGCACCAAACGCATTCGCATCGGCGTTGCGGTGTTTGTGCTCCCCTTTCACCACCCCTTGCGGCTGGCGGGTGCGATCGCGCAGATCGATCAGCTCAGCGGTGGACGCTTCGACGTGGCGGCCGGCCGTGGCGCCTCCCCCTACCAGATGCGTCAGTTCCAGGCCGAGCTCCCCGAAGATGAAAGCAGGGAGTTGTTCGCCGAGCACCTGCGCATCATGGTTGACCACTGGACGGCTGGTGACGCGCTCGCCCACGACGGTCGCTTCTTCTCCTACCCCAACGCCACCGTGCTTCCCCCGCCGGCGCAGCACCCCCATCCGCCGTTGTGGATCGCGGCGCTGTCGGCACGTTCGATGGAATGGGCGGTGAAACTGGGTTTCGACTCCAACTTCATCTTCTCTCCCTTCCGCGAGCCCTTCTCACACGTGGAAGACGTCTACGGCGCGTTCGAGCGTGCGATGGCGGAGCTGAACAGGCCCAGGGAGAGCGCGAGGTTCGCCGTCAATCGCATGACCTACGTGGGCGAACCCACCGACACCCACGAGGTGTTGCGATACGTGCTCATGAACCACCGCATTATCGACCAGCAGCTCGCGGGCGCAGAGAAGGTGAGCCGTGGTGACTATGTGGTAGAGCAGGCAGTCAAGCAGGACGAGCCTGGGCTGCAGGAGATGCACGAGAATATTGCCTTTGGGCGGGTGGAGGAGGTACGCGAGAAGGTCGCCTCCTACGCCACCCTCGGCGTTGACGTGTTCTCGGCTTGGCACAACGTGGGTCAGCCCCACGAGCAGGTGATGCGCTCGATGGAACAGTTCGCGCGGGAGATAATGCCGGAGTTCAGGTGACCATTCGGGGGGTGCGGGCTGGTGATGATCGAGGACATGGCGGTCTCCCCGCTCGCTCGCACCTCTCGCTCGGCGTTGGGGCTCTATGAGCAGGGCCAGGCCGAGCAGTTGCGACGGATTGTTTCTTTCTGCCGGTCTCAGGGCGCTGGCGTGGGGGTTCAGATCGCTCACGCCGGATAGGGGAATCCCAGTGTCTTTGCCACCCACCTATGACGCCGTGCTGAAACCCAACGCCAAGAGTCGCTCAACATGGTACGAGGGAACTGTATTCTCGCCCGATCATCCGAAGCACATCGATGGTTTGGAGGAGGAGGAGTGAAGACAATGGTTGGCAAAACAGCGGCAACACCCCGCGGGGTACTCGCGTGCGGTCTGGTCACCGCACTGGTGCTCGTTGGTGCGGGTTGCGGGTCTTCGAAAAGCAAAGAATCGACGGTCGCCTCGGGAGCGCCTGTGAAGATCGGTTACCTCGCCTCGCTTACCGGGTTCTGCGGGTCGTTCTCGCAGGACTACGTGAAGGGGGCGCAGCAGGCGGTGAAGACCATCAACGCCGAAGGTGGCGCGGACGGCCATCCACTGCAGTTGCTCGTACGCGACGACAAGGCGGAACCCAACGTTGGTGTGAGTCAAGCGCGTGATCTGGTGTTGAGCCAGCACGTTGGTTTCCTTGCCGGCACGTGTACGAGCGCGGTCGGCAAGAGTGTGGGGAGGCTGGTGGCGAACCCCAGTCACGTCGTGTATTCGGTGGGTGTTGCCGATCCGACTGTGTTCACCGGTGGTGGATACGTGTTCGGGACGATCCCAACCGCCAACATCGAGGGTGCGAACGCGGCGGCCTATGTGCGCGCTCACCCACAGTGGAAAACAGTGGCGGTCATCAGCGAGGACTACAGCTACGGGTATGAAGTTACCGCCGCGTTCCGCAAGGCGATGAAGGGTAGCCCGCAAAAGATCGTCAGCCAGGAATACCTGCCTTCGGGGGCCTCCAGCTACAGCTCCTACATAAACAAGCTGGTTGCCGAGAAACCTGATGTCACCTACAGCACGGTGATCGCCGAAGACACGATCACGTTCGTCAAGCAAGCGTTCCCGCTAGGGCTCTTCAAAGCTACCCAGCTGTTTGGGATTCTCGACTACGGCACGATCGACCCGATGCCCAAGCCTCCTGTGGGGGCACTCGGTTACACCTATTACCCCTCGGCGTCGATCTATGACACGCCACTCTCCAAGAAGCTGGAACCGTTGGGTACCGAAGTGGCCAACAGCGGCGCCGCGGGCGACGGGTTCAACCAGATCGAGATGATCGCTCAAGGGATCGACCAGGCCAAATCGACCGAACCCTCCGCCGTGCACTCGGCGCTCGAGGGGGGGACGGTTCAGATGGTGCAGGGGAGCGAGAAGATCCACGCGTGCAACAACCTCACGGCTGTGCCGATCGCGATGGGACCGGTGGTGGCGGCCACCAAAGAGCTCCCCTTCGCGCACTTCGCACCGATTGAACTGGTGGATACGAACAAGTACTTCACCTGCTGATCTCGTTGTCCGACCGGTCTAGGGAGGCGCGCGAGAGCGCGTCTCCCCGGACGGGTTTTCCCTACCCGGTAGGGACAGCTCTGCCGGTGTCCGGTGAGGCTGCGGATAGGTTGTCCGGATGAGCCTCTCCACGTTCCTGGATCAACTGTTCGCGGGATTGAGCTTGGGGTTCATCCTGTTCTTCTCCGCCGCCGGGCTCAACCTCGTGTGGGGGGTGTTGGGTGTCATGAACTTCGCGGCGGGAGCGGTGTACATGCTGGGCGCCTACATGGCTACCACCGTGATCGCGCGGGTGGGGGCCTCGACGCTGGGGTGGGTGCTGGCGCTTGCGCTGGTGCCGTTGTTGGCGGCCCTCGGGGGTGCGCTCGCCGAGATGGTGTTGTTGCGGCGCACATACCGCGAGGAGGACGAGAACCAGCAGTTCATGCTCACCCTTGCGCTCTCCTATCTGATCGCGGGCGGGGTGGTGCTCGTGTATGGCTCGGGTTTTCGCACCGTCGCGCTACCGGATTCCCTGAGTGGCAGCTGGAACGTGCTGGGGGCGACCCTACCGACCTACACCGCCGTGGTGATAGTGCTCGGGATGGTGGTAGCGGGGGGTATCTGGGCGCTGTTGTACGGCACGCGTGTGGGGCTGCTGACGCGTGCCGCGGTGGACGACCGCACGATGCTGTCGATGCTGGGGGTGGACGTTAATCTCCTCTACACGGGGGTGTTCGCTTTCGGGATCGGCTTGGGGGCGCTCGGTGGTGTGATCGATTCACCCAATGGGGCGGTCACCACGAATCTCGAAACGACGGCGTTGGTGCCGGCCTTCATCGTGGTGGTGACCGGTGGTTTGGGCAACATGACCGGAGCGCTCGCCGCGGCTGTGTCGATTGGGGTGATCGAGAGCTTCGTGACACTGCAAACGCCCTCGCTTGCGCCGTTGACCCCCTATGTGGTGATGACGGCGGTGCTGCTCGGGCGCGCGCTGCGGGGTAGGCGGCTGCTTACGATGAGCGCGGCGGCCAGCCGATGAGGGGGGTGCGCGCCCGCGTGGGCCCCCCCGCGGACTGGGTGCCCGCGCTTGCGCTGCTGACCCTCGGTGCGGCGCTCCCCGCGCTCGTGTCCACCGAGTATGTGTTGCTCGGGGCGAGCATGATCGTGACGATGCTCGTAGGGGTGAGCTTCAACCTGCTGTTCGGGTACACGGGCATGTTCTCCTTCGGCCAGGCTGCCTTCTACGGCGTGGGGGCGTACGTGACCGTGCTGCTTATGAACGAAGCCGGGGTGAGCTTCTATGTGGCATTGCTCGCAGGGGTGGTTGCGGGGGTGCTCGTGGCCGGAGTGAGCGGGCCGCTGCTCGTGAGGATCGAGCCGATCGCCTTCATCATGCTCACGTTCGCGCTTGCCGACCTCTTCGAATTCGCTGCTGCCCATGCGCGCGGCTTGACCGGCGGCGACAGCGGCACGATCGCGACCCTGCCCGGATCGCTGAATGTGATCGTGGGTGTGAACCGCGTGTACTACGTGATCCTGGGGGTCGCCACGATCGTGGTGGTTGCGGCGTTCGTGTTCGTGAAGTCGAGCGCGGGGCTGGTGTTGCGGGGTATCCGCGAAGACCCCCTGCGGGCGCAGACGCTCGGCATTGCTGTGAGCCGGCGTCGTCTGGGCGTGTTCATGGTCTCCGCCGGTGTAGCGGCTGTGGGCGGTGGCCTGTCGGTGCTCTCGGCGCAGATCGTGTACCCGAGCGTGTTTGCCTGGCAGGTGTCCGCCAATGCCTTGATCGTGACCCTACTCGGCGGTGTGGGGCTGTTCTCCGGGCCGATGCTGGGTGCGGTGCTGCTCGGCTTGATCGATTTCTATGTGGGGCGCCTTACCACGAATACCCTGC
>JBOGYB010000008.1:0-12507 GCA_050696555.1 Solirubrobacteraceae bacterium
CCTCAAGCTTGGGAAGCTTGCCGCGGATAGGCCGTTTGGCCCAGTAAATCGGGGCGTTGCGGAGGGAACTCTGTGGTCGTGGCCGCACGGAGACCGCAGATCTCGCGAGCTTTGGGTGCCGTGAATACGCGCGCCACGATCAAGACCTACGGTTACGTTGGCTTGAGCTGGGCTTTCGGTAGGGCATGTGTCGGCGCATGAACTCGTCGAAACGGGGCACCGTGAAGTCGACGTGACCGTAGTCCTCGGTGGCGTAAGCAAGACCCTTGTCGATCAGATGTTGACGGGTCATCGAAACCTCCGTGGTCCTACGTCCCAGCTTCGCCGCGACCTGTCCCGAACGATAAGGCCCTTCGCCGAGCTCGGCCATCGCTCGCATGTAGCGACGCTCCTCTTGGGTGGCCCGCTGAATCCGGACCTCGTAGATGCTCGTGTCGAGGGCCTTCTGCGCGGCTGGCATCGCCGCCTCCACATCCTGCGTTGTGATCGGCGTGGCTTTGGCCAGATTCCAAGCGTGCTTGCCCAGTTGCTGAATGTAGAAGGGATAGCCACGTGTCCAGGCGAGGGCGAGCGCCACGGCACCCTCCTCGTAATCGACCTGCTGATGGCGAGCCGGCTCGACGAAGGCCGCTCGCGCATCTCCCTCTGAGAGGCTGGCGATCGCCGGGAACGTGAACAGACGCTCGGCGTATGAGCGTGCCTCACCGGTCAACCGCGGAATCTGAGGTAGACCGGCGGACGCGACTGTGATCGGCACGTTCTTCTGCGTCGCGCGGTGCAGCGCGCTGATCAACGACCGAAATTCGATCTCGCCGGCGAACTGAACCTCGTCTAGAAGAAAGACAACCCCCGAGCCCTTGCTGGCGGCAGCCCCGCCTAGCTGGAGAAAGAGCTCGGATAGATCACCGGCGATCGTCCCCTCGTCGGCCTTTCGCAGATCTACCTCCAAGCCAAAGCCATCCGGGCCGGTCAAGTTGATCGTGCCGAGATGCTCCAGCGCTCCACGCACTGTCCTGGAGGCGCGCGCGCTGAGCTTGAGGCGCGCCAGAGCACTCTCAACATCGCGTGCGATCTCGCCTATCAAGCTGCTATCAGGGGTGAGCTCGTGGTAGTAGGTCAAGAAGCCTTCAGACTCGGCTCGATCCTCGAACGCGTTGAGTAGGACCGTCTTACCCACACCGCGCAAGCCGCGGATGATCATGCTCTGCTCAGTAGCGCCTCGCTTAAGACGACCCACGAGGACCCGGAACTGCTCCAACTCACCAGAGCGACCGGCAAGCTCATGAGGGCGAGAGCCTGCGTTCGGCGTGTAAGGGTTCCCAATCGGATCCATCGTTCTATCAACTTATAGCAGGTTATAAACAATATAGCTATAAGTCCTTATAACTCAATCGTGCGTCCTTCGAGAGCCACCGACCGGGCGGACGCCGAAAGCGGTAGACGGTCGAGCCGTTCGCCCCGAGTACCCTCAGTTCAGAGGGCAGCGCGCTGTGAACGCTCCGTAGACAAGCGGCCCCTTTGCGTGTAGGTGCGGTTCCACCGGGACCACGTTCAGCGCGACGGCACCTTGGGAGGTTGTGCCACGACTGACTTTCCTGGTGGCGTGAGAATTCCATAGAGGATGGCGTAAGGGTGGGTTGCAACCGATCGACAGCGACCAGGTAGGCGTGTGTGGCCTGCTCGTCAGAGCTCGACGAACCGTTGGCGTGATCGGACACATGTTCCCGCCCTTCGCCTTCTTCAAGCGGCGGACGGGCCTCGAACCCGCGACCTCAAGCTTGGGAAGCTTGCGCTCTACCAACTGAGCTACCACCGCGCTGCTACGGGAGATATTACGCCGCCGGACGCCAAGCGTCACCCCCACAGCGCTTGTTGGTCTCCTACCAATGCGCCACCCGAAGGCCACCCGCCCAATACCCTTCCCTCGTGGCCAAACGCCTCTACATGCCTCTGATCCTCCTCGCCGGCGCCGCGCTGGTGGGCCTGCTTGTATACGGAGTCTCGACGCAGTCGGCGAACCGAACACTCGACGACGCCCTCGCGCGTGGCTTGCGCCCGCGCGCTCCTTCAGCGACCTATACGCTCCCCCCACTCTCCGGCGGGACACAGCAGTCGCTCGCTGCCTATCGAGGCAAGGTGGTGATGCTCAACTTCTGGGCCTCTTGGTGTGAACCCTGCCAGGAAGAGGCACCCCGACTAGAGCGTCTGCAAAGCGAGCTCTCGCGCCACGACGGGACGGTACTGGGAGTCACCTACAAGGACGCATCACCAGATTCGGTGAGCTTCGTCAAGCGCTACCGCATCACCTACCCCAACCTACGCGACGCGAGCGGCGAATTCGCCCACTCCTACGGCACCAACGAGCTGCCCGAGAGCTTCGTCATCGACCGTGACGGGCACATCGTCGCTATCTCGCGGGGGGAGGCCAGCGAAGCCTTTCTCAAGCGCGCTGTATCGCTCGCGGAGCAGTCATGAGAGCACCCCCCATCCTGACGGTGGTCGTGGCGGTGGTCGTTGCCGGCCTCTCGCTCACACCAATGAGCCTCGCCGCCCAGCGCACCTCCCTCCCCGTGATCGAACGGCAGGTGATGTGTGTGACGTGCAAGATCCCCTTGAACGTCGCCGAATCGCCGCAGGCCGCCCGCGAGCGGGTGTTCATCCGCGGTTTGATCGCTGAAGACAGGACGGAAGCGCAGGTGAAGGAAGCGCTTGTATCCCAATATGGCCCAGCCGTGCTCGCGCTACCGAGCGCGAAAGGCTTCGACCTGGCTGCCTACATCGTGCCGGCCGCGGTTGTGATCGCACTCATCGCGTTGCTCGCGGTGCTGCTGCCGAGCTGGCGCCGCCACACGCGTGCGCAGGCCGGCGATCAAGCCCCCGTACCCGAGCTGAGCACGACAGACGCGGCCCGTCTGGACACCGACCTCGAACGTTTCGACTGAGCGTCCGAGCGGCGCTACATCTCGACCGGCGCCCCCACCCCCAGCAGGCCAAGCGAGCCAGCGATCGTCTGGCGCGACGCGACGCACAGAGCCAGGCGCTGCGATTCGAGCATCGGCGACTCGGCGCCCACGACACGACAGTCTCTATAGAAAGCCGTGAATTGCTGGGCCAGATCGAGTGCGTAGGCGGCGATACGATGCGGGGCGCGACGCGACGCAGCTTCCCTTACCTCGCCGGGGAAGGCGAGCAGTTGCTTGATGAGCGTACGCTCGGCCTGATGCAGAGACTCACCCTGTTCGCCGATGTCCTGTAGCGCCTCCTCCACCCGCTCGGAGCCCGCCTTGGCAAGCATCGAGGCGATACGCGCGTGGGCGTACTGCACGTAATAGACGGGGTTCTCGTTCGACTGCTCGCGCGCGAGGTCGAGATCAAGGTCGATGGTGGTGTCGTGGGAGCGCGAGAGCAGGAACCAACGCGCCGCGTCAACCCCGATCTCGCGCAGGAGGTCGTCGAGCGTGACGAACTCCCCCGCCCGCTTTGACATCTGTGCGCGTTCACCCCGTCGCACGAGGTGAACGAGCTGCATGATGAGCATCTCCAGGTGCTCCGGATCTCCACCAAGCGCGCCGTATGCGGCCTTCATGCGCGCAACATAACCGTGGTGATCGGCTCCCCAAACGTCTATCTGGCGGTCGAAACCACGCTCGCGCTTGTCCTGGTGGTAGGCGATGTCCGATGCGAAGTACGTGTGCTCCCCACTTGAGCGCACGAGCACCCGGTCCTTGTCGTCACCGAACTCGCTGCTGCGCAACCACAGCGCACCCTCACTGCGATAGGTGTGGCCCTTCTGCTCGAGCAGGCTCAACGCGTGATCTACCAAGCTAGTGGGCTTGCCCGCACCGTCACGCACACCCCCCCGCGGCGTGTGAAGCGCGCTCTCATACGCCCAGCGGTCGAAGCTCTGCACGCGAAAAGCACCGAGCGAGTGCTGCATCCTTCCCACCATCACCTCCACTGCAGCCGCTCCAAGCTCGGCGGGCTCGACACCAGCGGGGTCGGCGCTGAGCATCTTCTCCACCTCTCCCACTAGCGGCCCCACGTAGTCGCCGCGATAGCCATCCTCGGGCACCTCCTCCCCGCGCGCGAGAGCCCTGATCGACTCCCCCAGCTTGAGCACTTGCGAGCCCGCGTCGTTGACATAGAACTCGCGCTCCACCTGGTGACCGTGGAAGGCGAGCACTCGCGCCAAAGCATCTCCGTATGCCGCGTTGCGGGCGTGCCCTACGTGCATCGGCCCGGTCGGGTTGGCTGAGACGAACTCCACGATGATCCGCTCCGGCGCCTGCGCCCCGCTCCGCCCAAAGCTCTCGCCCTCGGCGAGAGTCTCTGCGAGCGCCGCGCGATGCCACCCGTCGGAGAGGAAGAGGTTCAGAAAGCCCGGCCCCGCCACCTCGTAACGATCGAGCTGCTCCCCCAAGCGCGCGGCAAGAGCCTCCCCGAGGCGCTCCGCTATGTCTCGTGGTGGCGCTCCTGCCGCGGGTGTCAGCAGCAGTGCGGCATTCGTCGAGTAGTCACCGAAGTCCACCCTCGGCGGTCGCTCGAGCGTGATTGCGCCACGTGCCCCCGCGCCGCCGGACAGCTCTCCCGCAAGAGTCAGGACGGTCTCGCGCAGACCGGTCTCGGTGGTCATGGGGCTCACCGGGTTGATCTTATGCGCGAGTGCCTTGGAGGGTCTTTCGAATGGCCTGCCCGCCTGACTTCTCACACAGGAGCGGACGGCCCAATCCTCGCTCCCGATGCCATCGGGGGCGAGGGTTGCGATACTAGCCTTGTGAACGACGAGAACCCAGGCGCCGAGCGCCACATAAACATTCATCTCTCCCCCGAGATTATGGGGGGGGTGTACGCGAACTTCGCGAACGTCAGTCATTCCGACTACGAGTTCACGGTGACCTTCGCGAGAGTCGACCACGAGGTCGAGTCAGAAGAGGTCCCGGGCGTGGTGGTATCACGCGTGAACCTCTCCCCTCGCTTCATGCGCGAGCTGATCGATGCGATGGAGGACAACTACTCAAAGTGGCGCACCCGTGAGGGCATCAAGAACCTGCCCGAGTACGGCGGCGCCGAGGACGGGGAAACGGACGAGTAGCGACGTGTCGCGCGATCCTTCGGGACGCGAGCGAGAGGGGTAAGGGATGAGGGGCCTTGGGGTCGCATGAAGGTTGCGGTGGTCTCAGACATCCACTCCAACCGCCAGGCGTTCGAAGCGGTGCTGGAGGCAGTCGCCGACAGCGAGGCCGAGGAGCTGTGGTGCCTCGGGGACATCGTGGGGTACGGTGCTGACCCGGATGCTTGTGTGGAGTTGGTGCGCCGGCACGTGGCGGTGTGCCTTGCCGGCAACCACGACATGGCAGTCGCAGGCGAGCTCCCGCTGGCCGATTTCTCACGCGGTGCGTCGATCGCGGCGCAGTGGACACGTGAGGTGATTTCATCCACCAATCTCGCTTTTCTCGCCGACCTCTTACCCGAAGGACGAGAGGACCACTTGGGCCTCTACCACGGCAGCCCTCGCGACCCGGTGTGGGAGTACGTGCTCTCGGCGCTACTGGCGGAGCTATGTCTGGACGCGCAGCCTGACCGCATCTGCCTGATCGGCCACTCGCATGTGGCATCGGCGTTCGTGCGCCATGACGGGGAGGTCGCAACCGGGGAGCCCCACCGCGAGAGCGTCACGCTGGATTTGTCGAATGGAGAGTGGCTGCTCAACCCGGGGAGTGTGGGACAGCCGCGCGACGGCGACCCACGCGCGGCCTGGTTGCTGCTAGACCTGGAGGGGCACACAGCGTCCTACCGGCGCACTCCCTATGACATTGCGGGTGCAGCTGCCGCGATCCGTGCGGCGCGCCTGCCAAACTCGCTTGCGGAGCGCCTGGAGTACGGTCAGTAGAAATGCCAATCCCCACACACATCTTCAGGATCGTCGTCGTCGCGCTGCTTGGCGCAGCGGTCGGCGTGCTCGTTTCCTGCGGGAGCTCGGGGACAGGCTTGATCCCCTCGTCAAACGGAGGGCCGCTCCAAGCCGACTTCGCGGCGGTGGCCGAAGCGGCGACGTCGGGCAACGGTAGCTGTTCCGCCACCGAATCGGCGCTGGGCAAGACCGAAGAGGACTTCCTCGCCCTCCCGACCAGCGTCGATCGAGGCCTACGCAAACGGCTGCAGGAAGGCATCACAAATCTGCGCAAACAGGCGCTCGTGACGTGCGCGCAGACCACGACCCCCACAACGACCACCACGACTGCGACCACGCCAACCACCACAACCACAGAAACCACTCCCACGAGCACCACCCCGACGACCCCCGAAACCACCCCGACGACGCCTACTCCGACGGACAAGGGCGGCGGCACCGAAGCCCCCGGGGAAGGCGAAGCAGAAGAAAGCCCGGGCAAAGGGAAAGGGAAAGGAAAAGGCAGAGGGGAAGCCGAAGGAGAAGGCGACGGCTACTCGAGTGCCGGTGGAGCCAGCGCGGGAGGCGGCCAGTGAGCGATCTGGAGATCGCCGGGCGCTATCAGCTCAAGGACAGACTCGGCTTTGGCGGGATGTCCACAGTGCACCTCGCTTTCGACCGACGCCTGGAGCGTCGCGTGGCGGTGAAGCTGCTCGCCGAGCATCTCGCCGAGGACCCCACGTTCGTATCGCGCTTCCAACGCGAGGCGCAGGCGGCGGCACGACTCATACATCCCAACATCGTGCAGGTGTTCGACTCCGGCCAGGACAACCACACAGACCAGTACTTCATCGTGATGGAGTACATCGAGGGACAATCGTGCGCGGAGATCCTGCGCGACGACGGATGGGTGGAGGTAGACGAAGGTGTGGGCATCCTCGAACAAGCGTGTGAGGGCCTCTATTACGCCCACCGTCACGGCGTGGTGCACCGTGACGTCAAGCCCGGGAACCTGCTGCGCTCGCGGGAGGGGGAGGTGAAGCTCGCGGACTTCGGCATAGCGAAGGCCACCGAGCAGTCCTCCATCACCCAGGTGGGCTCGGTGCTCGGCACCGCCGCCTACCTTGCGCCCGAGCAGGCCCGCGGCGAGGAAGCGGGACCACGCGCCGACCTATACGCACTCGGCGTGGTCGCCTACCAGCTCATCTCAGGTCGCCTGCCATACGAGGCGGCGTCGCTCACCGAGCTAGCGCTCAAGCAACAGCAGGAGGAGCCGGCGATGCTCGACTCGCTCGTGGCGGCGGTCACGCCCGAGTTGGCTGATGCAATCGCGATAGCCCTCGCGCTCGACCCGCGCGAACGGTACGAGGATGCTCGCGAAATGGGACGGGCAATCAACGACGGCGCGCATGGCATCTCTCCCGCCGAGCACCGTACTTCGCGCGCTGCGGTGCACGCCACGGAGGCGACAAGCGTGCTCGCGAGCCCCACGCGCCAACGCACATCCAAGCGTGCTGGAGCGGTGGTGCCACGCCAACCGCGACCTGGACCCCCGCGCGCTTCCACCCGAGCGCCAGTCGCCGCGGCCCCCGCCCATCGCTCAGGTGGCAATCGTCTGTGGACCTGGGCACTCGCGCTGCTGGCACTCGGCGGGGTGATCGCCGCGATCGTGGTCCTCAGCGCTCCCGCGCAGACGAAGATCACGCTGCGCAACGTCTTCTACAACGACGTGCAGGAATCGGCCGAAGCGCTGAAGCAACTCGTCGGCGAAAACACGAAGTAGACGTACGGGCGAAAGACCCGCTTGCGCGGGATCTCTCGGACAACTGTCACTCACCGCGTAGCTTAGCGGCGATCACAGACAGTTGTCCGTCAAGGATCGCCTGCCGCAAATCCAACATCAGCCGCGCGATGAAGGCGAGATTATGTTCTGTCAGCAGGCGCATCCCGGTAAGCTCGCGGGCGCGGGCGAGATAGGAGAGGTAGGCTCGCGAGAGGCCGTGAGCGCAGGCGTAGCAGGCACATCCCTCCATCAGCGGCTCATCTGACTCGCGCCACACGCTTTTGGTGAGATCGAGGCGCCAGCGGTTGGAGGGGTCTGCAACGAGCGCGGTGCCGTGGCGGCCGAGGCGGGTGGGCATAGCGCAATCGAACGTGTCGATCCCCAGCTCAACGCCACGTATGAGATCGTCAACCTCTCCGATCCCAAGCAGGTGACGCGGCAGGGCCTCGTGCTCTGCACCCAGCTCACCAACGGCCCAACCGACGACCTCATACATCTGTGCCTTCTCTGCCCCGAGCGAACCACCGATCGCCACGCCCTGACAGCCGCTCGATGCGATCACGCGCGCTGAGGCACGACGCATGTCCTCGTATACGCCACCTTGCACGATCCCGTACACGAGCTGTCCGGTTGGACCGTGCTCTGCGTGCCAGGTAAGGCAACGCTCCAGCCAGCGGTGGGTACGCTCGGTGGAGCGCTCGGTATAGCCACGATCCACGTGAAAGGGGGTGCACTCGTCGAACACGAGCGCGATATCCGAACGCAACGAGCCCTGCACCGCCATCGAGTCCTCAGGGGACATGAAGCGCTCGCGGCCATCGACGTAGGAGCGAAAGCGCACTCCCCGCTCATCGATCGAGAGGATCGCGCCTTCGCGCCCCACGGCCTCACCGTGTCGCGCACGGCCCTTGATCTCATCGGCGACGGTGCCGTGCCCCATCGAGAACACCTGAAAGCCACCCGAATCGGTGACGATCGGCCCTTCCCAACCCATGAACTCGTGCAACCCGCCGAGGCGCTCGATCAACTCAGCACCCGGATTGAGCATCAGATGGAAGGTGTTGCCGAGCACCATCTCATAGCCCAAAGCGCTCACCTCGCCGGGTAGCAAGCCCTTTACGGTGGCCTTGGTGGCGAGCGGCACGAAGGCGGGGGTGCAGACCTCGCCGTGGGCAGTGTGCAGAACCCCGGCGCGGGCATCCGTGGAGGGGTCGCGCGCTTGGATCGTGAAGGCCACCGGCGGGCATCCTATGTCCGGCAGAGCACAACCGCGCGCATACGCGCGCAAGTCACACCCCAAAGACAAATCACACAACGCGGACGGCCGGGCCGTGAGCGCGGCGGACCGCCGGATACGCTGGCCCGAGTACACAGCGCCCTCCACCATGCTCGCATCGCTCATCAACGTCACCAATCTCGTCGAAACGTTCGGCTACCCGCTGCTGTTCCTCGTGGTGATGGCGGAGTCAAGCGGCGTGCCGGTGCCTGGGGAGACCGGGTTGATCGCCGCCGCCATCGCGGCCAGCCAGGGTAAGCTGCAGATTGAGCTGGTGATCCCGATCGCGGCCGTCGCAGCGATCGTGGGGGACAACATCGGCTACCAGATCGGCCGTAAGGGGGGCCGCTGGCTACTGGAACGTCCCGGTCGCTTCCACAGCCAACGACAGCAGGTACTCATTACGGGCGAACCTTTCTTCGAGCGCCATGGCCCGAAGGCGGTGTTCTTCGGGCGGTTCCTGCTCGGGTTGCGCGTGTGGGCATCGTGGTTGGCGGGCGCCACGCACATGCGCTGGCGCTCGTTCTTCTTGTGGAACGCCATTGGAGGGATCTGTTGGGCAACGGCGATCGGGCTGCTTGCATACTTCCTCGGCAACGCTGCCGGGAACGCGATCCAGACGTTCGGCCTGTTCGGGCTCGCCGCTGTGCTGCTTGTAGCCGGTGCGGCACTTGTGGCCCATTTCCGCCACAAGCGTCACGCGCAAGCAACCGCGGTGCGGAGTGAGGGAGGAGAAGAGGGAGAGGGAGCCGAGAACGCGGATGCCGCGGGTGGCACACAATGTGTGAGGGGCGAGCGCTCACACAATGTGTGAGGGGCGAGCGCTAAGCGGTACTACCGAGTGCCCCGCAACAACCCGGTGCCACGCGATCCCACATCTTGCCGAGCGCCTCCAACTCGGGCTCTGAGAAGTGGGAGAGGAAGTGCTCGCGTACAACCGCGCGATGGGTGCCGCGTGCCGCGCATAGCCGTTCACGACCGCTGTCGGTAATGCACGCATAGGCGCCCCGGGCGTCGTGTTCGCAACTGCAACGTCCGAGCAGCTCGTCGCGCTCCAGCCGGTCGACAAGGCGTGTGAGCCCGCTGCGCGAGAGCCGAGCCTGCTCGGCGAGGTCGCACATGCGCATCCTCCCCCCCGGAGCATCCATCAGGTGCTGGAGCACCTCGTAGGAGCTGAGCTGGAGGCCATGCTCACGCTCCAGCCTTCCCTCCAGACGCTTGGCGATGGAGGCGTGGGCGTGCAAGAGGCCCCTCCATGCGCGCAGCTCGGATTCGCTGAGAGAGTCCGACTCCCCGATGCTCTGCTCCTTGCCGGGGGCGAGCTTCAGGACCGTCGCTGTGGCTGTTGCGGTGGACATGATGGCAATCGACACTAACTGCGTGCTAGCTCGAACATAGCAGCGTCGGAGCCGAGAATCACTCCTAGAGGAGTGCTATCGGCTCTTCCTGGTAGCGCTCCACGCCCACCACATCATCAGCGGCTGCAGGGGCAGACGCGCATACAGCGCCCAGCGCGGGATCTTGTGGAAGTCCTCGGGGGTGCGCGCCATGTAGAGGTTGGCGGGAAACACCGCGGCGAGCAAGGCGATCAATCCGACACCCGCGGGACGGCGGGTCCACGGCAACAGCACACCCAGCCCACCGACGATCTCCGCGACGCCGCTCACCGCGACGAGGCTCTGCGCGCGATCCTTCATCGAGGGCGGCACGATCCGCTCGTACGCACGGGGCATCACGAAGTGGTTGACCCCGGCGCCGACGAACGCCATTCCCAGCGCAAGCCACGAGCGTCTCCCAGGACGAGCTTCCTCGAGCGTGTCGGTATCCATCCTCTCCCCTACCTTTCGATCAAAGACTTGCCGGTCATCTGCGGCGGCTGTGGCACACCTAGGAGGTCGAGCACTGTGGGCGCGACATCGGCGAGGATGCCACCGCGCGGATGCAGCTTCAACCCTTTCACGGTGACGATCAGCGGTACCGGGTTGAGCGAGTGCGCCGTGTTAGGGCTGCCGTCGGGCTCGAGCATATGGTCGGCGTTGCCGTGGTCGGCGC
Organism: Solirubrobacteraceae bacterium; assembly: GCA_050696555.1. Classification (GTDB taxonomy): domain Bacteria; phylum Actinomycetota; class Thermoleophilia; order Solirubrobacterales; family Solirubrobacteraceae; genus Palsa-744. The sequence continues at coordinate 11,002 of JBOGYB010000008.1, forward strand.
ACACCACGCACACCCCCCCACGCGCGCGCACGGCGTCGAGCACCATTCCCAGGCACTCGTCCACCGTCTCAACCGCGGTCACCGCCGCCGGTATGACACCCGTGTGGCCCACCATGTCGGCGTTGGCGAAATTCACGATCCCAAACTCCGGCCGGTCCTCGTCCCAGGCCGCCACGAATGCCGCGGCGGCCTCGCGGGCGCTCATCTGCGGCTTGTGGTCGTAGGTGGGGACGTCGCGCGGGGAGGGCACCAGCTCGCGCCTCTCGCCCTCGTAGGGGGTCTCCTCGCCACCGTTGAAGAAATAGGTGACGTGCGGATACTTCTCGGTCTCGGCAACATGAAGCTGCCTAAAACCGTGAAGGGAAATCGCGTGCGAAATGGTCATATCGGGCCGGTCGGCCGCGAACGCGACCGGATACGGCCAGCCCTCCTCGTACTCGGTGAGAGTGACGAGCCTCCGCACAGGTTCGGCTCCTCCTCTTCCTTCCCAGCCGGGGAGCTCGCACGTATCGTCGGGGCCATTGTGAGAGGCCTGCGTGACCCCTGCCGCCCTGGGCACACCGAAGTCAGGCTCGGCAAGCGCCCGCACGATCTGGCGCATGCGGTCAGGACGGAAATTGAAGCACACGACACTGTCTCCCTCGCGGATGCGCGCCTCCTCGCCCACGAGCGTGGGGTCGATGAACTCGTCGGTCTCCCCCCGCTCATATGCCTCGCGCACTGCACCCTCACCACTCTCGGAGTGATGATGAGCCAGCCCGTGCACGAGCATGTCGTAGGCGCGCTGGGTCCGCTCCCAGCGCCGGTCACGGTCCATCGCCCAGTAGCGCCCCACCACCGACCCCACACGCGCATTGGGGTTGGCATCCAGCTCGGCGAGGAAGCCGGCGCCCGCGTGTGGAAGCGTGTCGCGTCCGTCGGTGAACGCGTGCACGACGATGTCAGCCGACGGATTGAGCTCAGCCGCAAGCGCGATCAACGCGCGCAGGTGGTCGAGCGAGGAGTGCACCCCCCCGTCGGACACCAACCCGAGCAGGTGTATGCGGGGGCCACCGTCGAAGGCGTTGCGGAGCACCTCGTTGCTTGCCAGCGATCCGTCGGTGATCGCCTCGCCGATGCGCACCAGATCCTGCTTGACGACGGTGCCCGCACCGAGGTTGAGATGCCCCACCTCGGAATTGCCCATCTGCCCTTCGGGTAGGCCCACCGCCGCACCACAAGCGGTGAGAGTCGTGTGCGGATACCGAGCCCACAGCTCGTCGAACACAGGCGTTTTGGCCAGCGACACCGCGTTTCCGGGGCCTGGCTCGGCGAGCCCCCAGCCGTCGAGCACCACCAGACAGGCACACGGGGCGTGGCTCACGACTGGGTGGCGGTCACGATCGCGGCAAACGATTCGGCGTCCAGAGAGGCACCGCCGACAAGCGCGCCGTCGACATCCGGCAGCGCCAGCAGCTCAACGGCGTTCTCGGGCTTCACCGAGCCGCCGTAGAGGATCCTCACACG
>JBOGYB010000009.1:0-12484 GCA_050696555.1 Solirubrobacteraceae bacterium
CCTCCGTGCTGACCCGCGCCACCGGAACGCTTTCCAACGGCAGCTGCACCGGCTTCGGAGGGCCTGTCACCCTCACCGGCGCTCCCAACCAGACCGGCTTGGCGGCTGGCTGCTACCGCTACACGCTCACCGGCACCGACAGGGTCGGCAATACGACAGCTCTAACGGTCACGGTCGAGGTTGACAAGACGGCCCCAGTCGTGAGCCTGAGCGTGCCCCCGTTTGCCAACGGACCGGTGGCCGTCACCTTCTCAGCCACCGACAGCGGATCGGGGGTCAATACTGCCGCGGGTCAGCTCAGGCGCGCGACCGCCACTCTTACGATCTCCACCGGCGCATGCAGCTCCTTCGCGTCATTCGCCAACGTCGGTTCCGCGGGGCTCGGGTCTCCTTTCACCGACAACAACGCCACGACCGGGCATTGCTACGAGTATGAGTACACGGTGCCCGACAAGGCAGGCAACTCCGCCACATCGGTGCCCGCGGCGGTCAAGGTGAACACGACCAAGCCAAGCCTCACGTCCATCACTGACACCACCCCTGGCAGCACTGCCGGCAAGCCGCAGGTGGGCGATGCGATAACCCTTACGTTCAACGACCAGATCTCCGCGGCGAGCATCCCGAGCAGCGTGACGCTCACGTATTCCCGGCCGCTCATAGGGGCTACGAACGTGGCGGTGTCGGGCATCGGCTCGGGCAACTGGTCGGCCGGCGATACCTTCAGCTCGCACTACAGCAACTCCGGGGGGACCTCGGCTGTGGTGACCGCGAGCACGGCAGTAAGCGGTGCCACAGTCAAGCTGACGGTCACCGCCATCAGCGATCCGAGCAACAACCTCACCGCCGGTGGACCCTTCGCCGTGAGCGGGACGCTCAACTCGTCGGTCAAGGATGTGTTCGGCAACACCGCGAGCACGAGCTCATTCTCGACCGCCAGCGTGAGGCTTTTCTAAAAAAGCCTCACGCTGATCGCCTGCTCCGCGAGAAACGCTCACACCGGCGCGTTTTTCAGATATGAGCACTCACACGGTCAGCCTCGGCAGCGACGGGCGACGCCTGAGCGTAGGCGTTCCCGAGGCGGAGAACGCCTCTACGACGCGCAAAGCCCGTGCCGGTATGGCGATGTCGCTTGCGACGTTCGCGATGGCAGCCGCATCGGCGATCCAGGCGGTGCTGTATCTCAGTCGCTTCGGCACCAACGTGCGCACGGACGGCTTCTTCGTCGCGTTCGCGTTGTACTCCACTTTCGGCGTCTTTAGCCAGAGCCTGCGACTCACCTCGGTACCTCTGCTGGTGGAGCCGGGGGCACGCTTGAGCGTGCGTGAGTTCGCCGCAACGCTCGGCCTAGTAGCGCTCCCTGTATTGATCGTGACCGGCCCTCTTGCAGGCCCGCTCGCCCATCTGATCGCCCCCGGCCTTAGCCCCGAGGGGCGCTCGGTGACTGCCGCGGCTCTGCCGGTGCTCGGCTGCGCGATGGTGCTGCAACTGTGGGCGGCCGGCGCGGCGACCGTGCTTGCGATCCGCGATCGCTTCACGCTCGTGGCGGGCGCCTACATGTCGGGCGCGGGCACTGGACTCATGACGTTCCTTGTGTTGATGGGCAGCGCCGGCGAGCAGACGCTCGGATGGTCGATGCTCGCGATGGCGATCGTGACGTGTGGGTGGATGCTTGTCGGCATGCGTCGCAGCGGGGGCCTGGCAGGTGGGCGTAGCCAGAGCTCCTTCGCACCCGCGGCGATCCTCGCCAACGCGGGGATGATCCTTGGGCGCACCGCCGTATACCTGGCTTTCAACGTGCTGTTCGTGATCACCCTCGCCTTCGCCAGCCACGCGGCGGCGGGAGGGACGACGGTTCTCTCCTACGCCTACCTGTTCGCGAGCTATCTGGTGGCGGGCACGGGAATGGCACTAGGCATGTCGAGCATCCCGGACATGACCCGCGACGCGCGGGCGCAGCGGCAGGCGCTTGTCACCAGCACGGTGCCACGTGGCTTTCGCTACGCGATGATGATCGTCGCGCCCGCACTCGCCGGCCTGATCGCCGCCGGGGCGCTGCTCATCCATGCGGTGCTCCCCAAGAGCCTCTCGGCAGCAGAGGTGAGCCAGTTGCAGACCTTCGGAGCGCTGCTCGTGCCGTGGACCCTGTGCGCGTTGCTCGTCAACTTCCTGCTGCCGATGCTGTTCGCGGTGGGACGCTCTCGCCTGCTGAACATACTCGCGCTCCCATTCGTGCTGCTGCATCTGGCTGCCACTGCGCTCGGAAGCGCCCTCTTTGGCGTGGACGGTGCGGTCGGAGCGTTCTTTGTCGCGCCGGCGTGCTTTGCCGGAGTTCTATTGGTCGCGGGAGCCGGCCGAGCCGGCGCTCCTGCGCTGCTGCTCGAGCTCGCCGGCGACGCGGGACGCTTCCTCGCTTTGGCGGCGCTTGCCTTCGGTGTGGGATGGGCGGTGGGAACGACACTCCCCAGTGAACTGACCCAGGCGGTGGTGACAGGCGTGATCGGATGCGGCCTCTATGCCGGGGGACTGTGGGTGGTGGCTCGCAGGCAGCTAGAGGTGGTGCTCAACGCCCTCGTCGTCCGTCCCGCGCCGGCGTGAGCACGACCCTCGCCCCCCCGCGGGCACTGCCCTCGGCGTCCGCCCCCTCGTCCTCCACACCCGTCCTGCGACCTCGCAGGACACCGGGGGACCGTGTGGTGCTTGCTGTGCTCGCACTGTGCTTCGCCGCACTGACGGCACTCACTTGGCGCAAGTGGGGGGTTCCTGAGATCGATGCGGGAGCCGAGCTGACCACGGCCGACCTTGTGAAGCACGGGGCTGTGGCGTATCGCGACGTGCGCTACTACTACGGTCCGCTCGGGCTTTATTCGCTGGCGCTCAGCTTCAAGGTGCTCGGCACGAGCTTCACCACCGCGTTCGCGTTCGGCTTGGCTCAAACGGCGGCGATCCTCGCTGTCTTCTATGTGTTTGCCCGGCAGTGGCTTGTGCCGCTGGTAGCAGGCCTTGCAACCGCGGTCCTGCTGGCTATCGGCTTCTCGGGGAGCACCTTCAACTTCGTCCTCCCCCACACCAACTCGGCGACGTTCGGCGTGCTGTGCCTGCTTTTGATGCTGCTGGCCCTCACGCGCGAGCGAGAGCTGCTCGCGGGTGCCGCAGCCGGCTTGGTGGCGCTCACCCGCCCCGAGTTCCTGGCGGTGGCGGCCGGTGCGGGGGTTGCCTACGCGATTGCGACATGGCGCGTATCCGGACGCCGCCGGGCACTTGACGCGGCGTGGCGCCTGGCGTTGCCCGCAGTGGCACTCTCGGTGGCTGTATATGCCGTGTTCGCCAACCAGGCGGGGCTGTCGAGGCTTCTCACCGAAAATCTGTGGCCGGTGAAGTTCCTGAGCTCGGGGGTCAAAACCGAGCAGAACTGGACCCCACTCAGTGTCGGGAGCTTCGCAGGGTTGCTCGCGCGGGGGGCGCTGTACGGAGGTCTGCTCGCGGCCGTGATCGCGAGCGTGACTGGTTGGAGAGCCCGCCGGCAGAGCGGCGCAACCGCCTCCTCGAGCCTGCTTTCGCTGTGGCCAATCGCGGTGGCGATCTCGAGCGTGGGGATATTCGACGGGGTGTTGCGCGCGAGTGGAGTCCTTACAGGGCAGCGCACCGCGATCGAGCTCGAGGCACGCCACCTAATGCTCGGCATGAGCTCGCTTCCAGCGCTCGGTCTCGCCGTGGGGGCACTCGCTGTCGTGCGCTTCGTGCGTCGCGAGGATTCCCCGCTCGGACGCTCCTGGCCTGCGGACCTCGCGCTGATCGTCGCCGCGGCGGGACTCGGTGTACGCGCGTACAACGCTTTCACCACCGAGGGGTCCTATGCCCCCTACTACGCCGCGCCGCTCGTGCTCCTGCTCGGGATATTGCACGAACGCGTAGCGGCCCGTTGGCCGCAAGCGCGTGTGGCGGTCCTCGGGGTGTTGGGTCTCGTCGCGACGGGTCTCGCGGTGTATGCGCTTGGAGGTCTCTACGTCCACGACACCGCCACGGTTCACACGGCGCGCGGCAGCTTCGTGACAACCCCCGCAGCTGCCTCGGCTTTGCAGGGGGCGGTACGCGAGATCGATGCGCAAACCGGCCCGAGTGAGCGGATTCTCGCCGCACCCACCGATGGTGGGCTGTACTTCATGAGCGACCGCCTTCCCGCCCTGTACGAGCTGACCCTGCTTCCCGGACTGCTCGCCACTCCAGCCGAAGAAAGCACGGCGATTGCGCAAATGCGCCGTGAGGGCGTGGCTCTGGCGGTAATCGGCGCGCGTGACCTGTCGATCTGGGGGACACCAACCTTCGGTGTGAGCTACAACCGCGGAGTGGGCGCATTCCTAAGGGAAGCGACGACAGCCAAGGTTACGGTCGGCACGCTCGCGGACCCTGTCGGGGGGACGAACCCGTCGCACGGATTCACGATCTCTCACTTGCGGTGATCGCGAGATGCTCGGACGAGAGCTGATCCTCACGTTCCACGGTTTGGGCGATGGAATACCACCGCAGGCGACCGATGGGGAGCGCAAGGTGTGGGTGCCTGTGGAGTGGTTCGAGGCGATCCTCAACGCCATGCCCGTAGGAGATGTGACGCTCGCGTTCGATGATGGTAACTCTTCTGATTTCGAACACGGATTCCAGGCGCTCCGTCGCGTAGGTCGGGGCGCGCGCTTCTTCGTGCTGGCAGATCGGATCGGATCGCCCGGCTATCTCACGGCGTCACAGATATCAACCATGCACTCGGAGGGCATGACGATCGGCAGCCACGGCGTAGGTCACCTCGACTGGCGCACACTCTCCGACGATGCGCTGGAGGTGGAGTTGGCGGGCTCACGTAAGATGCTCGAAGAAACGCTTGGGGCGCCGGTTCTGGAGGCTGCATGCCCTTTCGGCTCCTATGACCGACGCGTGCTGCGCGGTCTGAAGGCAGCGGGGTACCGCCGGGTTTACAACAGCGACGGCGGGAGCACCCGTGCGGGAGCCTGGTTGGCAGCCCGCAACACGGTCCACCGTGGGCTGGACCTGGAGCGGTGGGTGGATTTGGCCAGCGCGGGCCCCCAGAGCTACCCGAGCCCCACTCTTGCGGGCAAGCGACTTGTGAAGCGTTTGCGATGAGCGCGCGTGGCAGATCGGTGCTGATCGGGTTCGCCGACGCGCTCGCGGCCCCAGAAGTCGCCGCGAGCCTATTGGCGGGGGGATATGCGGTGGTGAGCTTCACGCGCCGCGGCCGACCCGTCGCCCTGCGCAAGCTGCGCGGGGTAAAGCTCGTGGAGGTGACCGCGCCCGAGGAGGATCTCGCCGCGTGCATGCGCGAGGTTGCGGCGCTTGCCGAGGCCCACGATCTGACGATGCCTCTCGATGACCAGGCGGTGTTCGTGTGCGACCGGGCGCTCCCTGCCCACACACCGCTCGCCGGTCCCCGCGCCGCACAAGCGCATCTGGCGCTTGACAAGCGCGCACAGTTGCGCGCGGCTCAAGACGCCGGCTTGACCGCGCCACCGTGGATCGAACTGGCCGCCGGAGAGGACGCCGTCTCCGCGCTGCCGAGTGATTGGGAGTTTCCGACCGTGCTCAAGCCCGCGCTCGCCGCCGAAGAGCACGACGGACGCCTGCGACGACTCGCGCCGCGCCTCATCTCGAGCCGTGCGGAGGCCGCAACTCTGCGCCACGCTTGGGGGGAGAGCACACCAGCTCTCGTGCAACAGTGGGTGGAGGGCACCGGAGGAGGGATCTTCGGCCTGGCCGACGCCGGCGGCGTCCACCATCTCAGTGCCCATCGGAGGGTGCGGATGATGAATCCGGCTGGGTCTGGCTCGAGCGCGTGCGCATCAGCGTCGGTGCCACCGGAGCTCCTCTCCCCGGTCGAGCAGATGCTCGCCAAGGCGGGTTGGCGCGGCATGTTCATGGTTGAGCTCCTGCGAGCACAGGAGCGGTGGTGGTTCATGGAGCTCAACGGACGGCCGTGGGGCAGCCTCGCGTTGACACGGCGGCTCGGCTATGAGTACCCAGCGTGGGCCGCCGCGCTCGCGTTCGACGAGGAGGCACCGTTGCCGCACGAGCCCCAAACCTCCGAGGATGTGCTGTGCCGCCATCTCGGAAGGGAGCTGGTGCACCTGATGTTCGTGTTGCGGGGACCCCGCGCGCACAACGGGAAGTGGCCGGGCCGCCGTGCGACCGTACGCGCGCTGCTTGGCAATCCGTATCGCAGCGCTTGGTACAACCTCGGTCCCGGAATGCGTGGTGTGTTCCTCGACGACGCTCTGCAGACGGTCGCCAACCAGACGTGGCGCAAGGGACGAGCATGACCCTCGCCACGACGAAGCGCACCATCACGGCCGCGTTCCATGTCCACTCGGAGTGGTCTTACGACGCGGAGATCCCACTTGGCGAGATCGCCGCGCTGTTCGGGGAGAACGGGTGCGACGTAGTCTTCATGTGCGAGCACGACCGTGGCTTTAGTCAGGGCCGACTCGAGGAGTACACGACATCCTGTGAGCAGGCGAGCCTGGCCGGACCACTGCTGGTTCCGGGGATCGAGTACGCCGACCCGGAAGATCGCGTGCACGTGCCGGTATGGGGATCTGTGCCCTTTCTCGGGGAGGAGGTCCCAACGGGGGAGCTCTTGCGTGCGGTTTGCACTCACGGGGGGGCCGCCGTGCTTGCCCACCCGGTGCGCCGAGACGCTTGGAGGATGTTCACTCCCGAATGGTTGGATCTCTGCGCGGGCATTGAGATCTGGACTCGCAAGTGGGACGGCTGGGCTCCCAATCCACGGGCCTGCCGCATGGCCGAGGAGGCTGGTTTGGTTGGGTTCGGAGCGCTCGATTTGCATCGCCGGCATCAGATGTTCCCGCTGAGAATGGAGTTGGAGCTCGATGGGGCTCTCAGTGTCGAGTCGTGCGTGGAGGCGCTACGCCGCGGAAGCTGCCGCGCGCTGATCGGCGGTCGGCCCGTCGCACCGCTGACTCACGGTGGCGTGGGGGCGGCCGCACAGGCGATCGAGCGTGTACGCAAACCGGTGTGGCGACAGGGTCGCCGCGTGCGGGAGCGCCTGAAGACCACTTGAGTAGCCGGCGCACCCTTCCATTTACCCAACCGTGCGGCACGTCCCATCGATGCCCGACAAAAGCAGACGCAAGTCAGATTCGTTTTGTGATTGAAGATGTCAGAGCTTTCAACCTCCAAGTCAAACGGCGGGTCTCCCAACGGCACCGCCACCGCATACGCAGAGCGTGCGGATACCACCCCGGCACAGGTCGTCGCAGACCTTGCGATCGTGGTGGTTTCCACCAACGAGGCGCACTGGTTGGAGGCGTGCCTGTCGACGGTGTTCGCGCAAGCCGGCACGGCGAAGCTCGACGTGGTGGTGGTGGATAACGAATCGAGCGACGGCACACCCGAGCTGGTGCGTTCATGCTTTCCCCAAGCACGCGTCGTGGCGTCCGCCAACAAGGGCTTTGGCCACGGCAACAACCGTGGGCTTGAGACGACGAGCGCACGCTACGTGCTGTTCTTGAACCCAGACACGGAAATCTTGGCGGGGACCTTCGGGGAGCTCGTAGATCTACTGGACGAGCGGCCGGAGATCGGGCTCGCGGGTGTGCGCCAGCTCACCCCCGATGGCGAACTGTTCCCGACGATAAGACGCTTCCCCAGCGCTTCGCGCGCGCTCGGTGAGGCGTTGGCTTCCGAGCGTTGGCCGATCAGCCCGTCATGGGCCGGCGAGCGGGTGCTCGATCTCGGCCTCTACGGGGGAGAGGTGGAGTGCGACTGGACGTCGGGCTCTTTCATGCTTGCCCGCCGTGAGGCGCTGCTGAGTGCCGGCTGCCTGGACGAGCGCTTCTTCATATACGCAGAGGAGCCCGATCTATGTCTGCGCATGAAGCGGGCCGGCTGGAGCGTGCGCCACCTGCCACACATGACGATCATCCACCACGCGTGCAAGGGGGGAGTGCGGCCGCGCATGATCGCCCAGGACGCGTTCGCGCGACGCCAGTACGCGCAAAAGCACTTCGCGAGGTTGCACCGTGCCTTCTACCTCGGCGCCATCGGCGCACGACACGTGATCCGTGCAACCATCGCCTCGGCGATGGGCAGTGAGGCGGAGGTGCATCGCGAAGCTGCACAGCAAGCGGTCAAGACGCTCATGGGACGAGCCGAGCCGCCGTTCGGGACGCCCCCTCCAACCGCGTTGCCACCGGCGGCAGCACGGCGCCTGTTCTAAGCCGCCTCTACTGCCTCCACCGGCGACTCGGCCTTGAGCGTACGCCCAGGGCGCAGGCGCTGGGCAACGGGCCCCAGCACCTGCTCGACCAGCATGCGGACGTCCTGCCAAGCCGCGGGAAAGCCGAGGCGCAATACAACTCCGTAGACGGCCAGACCGACGCTCCCGACAAGGCCGAGCAACAGCACGCGGGGCATCGACCCTTCGAGCAGTCCCATCGCCGGGACTGTCACCACCGCAAGCGCGAGACAGCCACTGACAGCCGGCCCCAACTCGGGCACCAGGCGCCTCATCGAGATCCCCACGTGGGGGTTCAAGAGGAAGTGATAGGCCCCGATAAGGATCACCAGATACGCAAGGACAACGGCAACCGCCACCACAATCAAGCCATGACGGGAGGCGAGCAGGATCGCACCGGCATAGACCCCCAGGCGGGCTACGTTGAAGAGGAAGAGTTGGCGGGGGCGACCAATCGCGAGCATCACCTGTGAGTAGCCTGTGAGGACCGCGGCGAGCATCCCTGCCAGGGCCAGCACCTGCGTGGGCTCTACCGAGGGCTTCCAGGCCGCGCCGAACACAAAGGGGACAAGCACGGGCGCCAGCACCATCAGCGAGGCGAGCAGGGGAAAGATGATCGCGGCGTGTACGCGCGCGGCGCGCTCGTGCACCTCACGCAGCTTCTCGCGGTCGGTCGTGCGCGAGTAGACCGGGTAGGCGACCTGCACCATGATCCCACTGAGCTTGTCCTGATAGACGACACCGAGGTTGAACGCCCTGTAGTAGATGCCGGTGGTGGCCGCCGACAGGCGCGCGGCAAGGATCGCGTAATCGACATTGCGAAAGAGAACCTCGACCAGCCCCGCTCCCGCCGCGGGCAAACCAAAGGAGGCGACACGCCGGTGGCCGTGTCGCGACCAGCGCGGCAGCGGCGAAGGGGAGCGCGCGAGCAGCAACGCGGAGCTGACCGTCATCTGGGCAAGCGCCCCGATGACGATCGCTTTGGCGCCCAGGCCGGCGAGCGCCAACCCCACCGCCACCACGTACCCGCCAACCACGCTGATCGTGTCGATGAGACTCGTGCTGCGGAAGTCAAGCTCACGCCACAAACTGGCTCGCGAGACTCCTCCAAGCGCTGCGATGAAGAGGATCGGAGAAATCAGCTTGATGAGCGAGGCGGTTTGGGAGCCAAACAACGGACTCCACAGCGGCCATGCCAGCAGGAACACGAGCAGGCTCAAGAGAGCACCACCAACGATGCTCATGAACACCGCCGCGCGGCGATCGTCCTCATCGACGGTCTCCCGCTGCACAAGCGCGGAGGCGAACCCCTCGAACGTCAGTATGCCCGCCAGCGGGAGGAAGATCAGCGCGACAGCAGCATGCCCGAATTGCTCGGGGTCGACGAGGCGGGCAAGCGCGATCGCAGCCACGAAAGCCAGCGTCTCACCGACAACCCGGGTGATCGCAAGCCAGCGCAAGCCACGGATCGTGGTTTCTTTGAGCGTCTCCGCGGGCACGATGGATTCTTCGAATAAACGCTTGGCCCGGCACAGCGCTTGCGGCTTGGCACACCACAAGTTCGTGTGCTACGTAGGCGTTTTTGGGTTGAGATGTATGGCGCATCCAGCACAGCGCTGGCGAATAGGCCTGAGCCAAGCGCACCCGCACCGGGGGACGTGGTATTCACCTTCTCCTACCTCAGTTGGGGTGCTGCCGCGCGGCGTGGATGGTTCGGCACCGAGGATCGGCTCGCGCGTTCGCTCGTGGAGCACGAGGGGGTGAGCAGGGTCCTGGTTTGCGACCGCGTCCGCAGCCTACCTGTGAAGCTGGTGCGCGATCGCTTTGCAAAAGACTCCGAGAGGTTCCCTGCCGATGAGCGCCGGCGGCTGCTCACGCCGGTGAGAGCGCGCCGCCGCGATCCCACCTCGCTGCGTGGCGTGGAGCGTGGATTCGCCACCTACGGACGGGCGATGGAGCGCGGCTCGCGGAAGATGGGTCTCGATGAACCTGTGGTCATCACCACCCATCCCCTGGTTGCGGCTTTCGCCGACCTCTCGTGGGCGCAGTCGGTGACCTACTACGCACTCGATGACTGGAGCGTGCACCCGGCTTACCGTCGCTGGTGGCCTGCTTATCGGGAGGCCTACAGGCGCATCCGGCGGGAGGGGCACAAGGTCGCGGCGGTAAGCGGAGCGCTGCTCGAGCGACTTTCCCCTTCAGGCCTGAGGATGGTCGTCCCCAACGGTCTCGAGCCCTTGGAGTGGTCGGAAGAGCACGAGCCCGTGGATTGTTATGCGGAGCGAGAGCAACCGCTGCTGCTCTATGTCGGCACACTCGACGACCGTCTGGACGTTCAATGGCTGCGTGAAACCGCTCGGGCGATGCCCTCGGCAAAGATCTCCTTGGTAGGCCCGGTGGTTGACAGCGCCCATCTGACGCCACTGCGCAGGGAGCCCAACATCGAGATCCTCGCGCCAATGCCCCGTGCCTGGCTGGCGCAGCTGATCCGCAGCGCCGATGTGGGACTCATCCCCCACCGGCGCACCGCTTTGACCGAAAAGATGAGCCCGTTGAAGCTCTATGAGTATCTCGCGGGGGGCCTACCGGTTGCCGCCACCGACCTCACACCTATTCGGGGGGTCGACTCGCGCGTCCTACTCGTCGAGGAGGACGGAGATTTCGCGAGTGTGGTCCAAGCGGCCCTGGCGCTGGGGAGGGCCGATGAGCACCAGCGGCGTGCCTTCGTGCAAGCCAACTCGTGGCGTAGTCGCCACGACGCGCTGCTCGAGTTGGCTTTCAGCTGAGCCGGGCGCGATCGCGAGCCTCACTCGAGAGGCGGCGCAACAGCGGGCGCAGGCTCACACGAGGCTTTGGCAGCGCTCGCTGCAGGTCGATCCGCCTTCGAGCAGGACCGCTGCGGGCTATCTGAGCGAGCGATCCCCAGCGGATCTCCCCCAGCGCATTAACGGCCGAGGCGGCATCGGCGAGCACATCCAGACCGTCCTTCAAGACATCGTGGTGCCCATAGACGATCAGCGGCTGGCCGAGGAAGGCCCTCAGCACAAGGTCCTCGCGCGGCGCGTTGAAGCCCGTTCGCAGCATCAGCGGCAGACCTCCCACAACCATCTCGCGGCCGGCCCACCCTGCCAGGGCTCCAAGCTCGGGGGGACCGGTGCCGAGCGCCGCCGCGGGTCCCGACCTGCTCGGGACGATCCACGGGTAAGGCCGCGATACGCATACAGCATCGAACCCTCCCGCGAGCAACCCCCGCGCACCCGGCTCGCTGAGCTGCTCGTGTGGAGGCACCATGACGGGCTCGAAGGGGATACCGGTGCGGCGCTGGAAAGCCGCCGCGCGAGCGAGCGCGTGCTGAGCGAGCACGAGACCATCGCGGTCGGTGGAGATCCGTCCTAGCTCCGGTCCGAGATGGTCGTTGCCGTGTATGCAGATCGACAGCTGCGCGGGATGCTGTTTGAAGATTTGCACCGCCCGGGGGTGAGCGAACCCGCCGTCGAGGGGGGGCATGGCGATCACCATGTGATAGCCATGCTCGCTTGCGTGAGCGGCAAGCCGTCGGTAGCGAACGTGACCATAGCTCGGCCAGTGCAGGTTGGGGTCGTCGAGCACAAACGCCGCCATGACCTGTTGCGCGGGTGTGCCGGTGACTCCAGGAAGACTTCGGATGAAGTTGACGAGCGCGAGCAGCGCAAAGCAGCGGCCCGGGGCTAGACGCTCGCGCAGAGACTCACCGACTTCCAACTCCGCGGGGGCTGCTGCCACTAGACTCCTCGCCACCCCTTGGTCGCCTCCCTCCTCGGCGACCCATGCCGCAGCGCCCCCCACTGTCGCAAGCACACTCCTGTAGCCAACCGGCGCGGATTCGCGGAGCTGGGGGCAAAACCGCTCGCTGAGGCGGGCCCCTCTCAGTGCTCGTGCGAGCATGGGTGAGTCAGACAGCACGAGCGACCTTGCCTCTCCATCGAGTGCGGCCTCCTCCCCCGTCGCCCACAGGAGCGAGACCCCTTTAGGTGGGGGAGCTGCGATACCACGCGCATCGATAGCAATGACAGCGTCGAATCCCTCCCAGTCACCGTCTTCGCGTCCCTCAAAGCAGACGGGATATGCCTCTTCGAACGCCGCGAAGAGTCGCGGGCGGGCGGCTTGCGCGGCGGGCGGAAAGACACCGATGCGTGCCCGCTTAACGGTGGCCTTCAAGTCGGAGTGAGCTAGCTCGGACGTAGCGCA
>JBOGYB010000010.1:0-12034 GCA_050696555.1 Solirubrobacteraceae bacterium
GCTCCCGAGAGGGCAGTTGCCTCTCCAGCGCTCACAAGCAGCGCGATCCCCTCGTCGGCAAGCGTACGCAGCAACGCTAGGATCGCGTCGCGCTCGAGCAGGTCGACGCCCTTGGTGGGCTCGTCGATGACGAGCAGTGACGGCGTGAGCGTGAGAGCGCGCGCGATCGACACGCGCACACCCTCCCCACCGTCGAGCTCGTTGAGTGTGCGACCCGCGCAGGCGTCTGCCCCGACGCGCTCCAGAGCGGCGAGTGCTCGATCGTGTGCGGCCGAGTACGCCACACCCCGCGCGAGCTGACCGGCGATGAGCTCCTCGAGAACCCCCCGTGCTTCGCCGTCGCTGTACGTGGGACGGCAATAGCCGATGCCGCTGCCCAGCACGTTAGGGCTATTTACGAGATTCTCCCCTTTGAAGCGCACCACCCCCGCGTCGGGGGGCTCGATCCCGGCGGCCACTCGCAGCAGGGTGGAGCGGCCCGAGCGGCGCAATCCCCACACGGCAAGCAACTCGCCGGGATCAAGTGTGAGCGACACTTGGTCGAGCACCACGCGTTCGTGCGCTCCACTGCGGTAGCGGCGAGTAACCCTCTCGAACTCGAGGATGCTCATCGGTGGATGCTCATCTGCCGGAAGTGTCTTCTACCGTCGTTGGGGGCCGCCTCCTGGTGGAAGCTCCCTTCCCGGCGAGGGCGCGTCGCAGCTCACGGCGGGCGTACTCAATCCAGGCTAGGCGAGCGTTGAGGACCAGGCGATGCTCCTCGTCGATCAAACGCACGGCCAGCCCCGTGCTTGAGTCGCGTGCGTAATCACCTGCGTTGCGCCCCGTCGTGGCGGTAGCGGCCTTCAGGCACTCCCGCTCGCAACGCTCGATCACCACGAGTGCCTCGTGCGGGGGGAGAACGCCTATCTGTTGGACGAACAGCCGCGAGCGGCGTTGCTCGGTATCGACGTTTGAGACGAGCCAGTCAACATACTCGGTCACCCCCGGCGGGGTAGCGCGATAGTGGGGCTTGGGCTGGCGTGAGAGCTCCGCCGCCTCGGACGGTGGCAGAAGTTCGATCAAACCGTGCCGCTCGAGTATGTCGAGCGCGGTGTAGATCTGAGACGGACTCGAAAGCTCCAATGCCTCCCCATACGCGCGTTCGAACCGTTGAACCAACTCGTATCCGTAGGACGGCTTCTGAATGACGAGCCCGAGCAGCGACCAGTTGATCGGCGACCGCATCGCCGTGCCCGCACGTTCGCTTGCGACCCCAGCAACCATCCTTTCGCAAGCGTAGCGCTTAAGTTAGGAGACGTCTATTTCAATTTAGAACATGCGCACCGCGACGTGAGATGACCGCGGGTCCTCGGGTACACGGATTACGCCACTTGCGTGTCATCAGAGGAGTGGTGGCCGGTTCGGCCGTATGTTGCGAGGCTGGCACCGGTCAAACCGGTGCCGGGGCGCCTGGTTGCAGCATTCAGGATGAGCGCCCCGGCCCGGCGATAACGATCTCCCACCGACCCTCCGGGCCGGCCAGAGACAAGGAATGGTACCGCAGTCGGGGCTTGGCATCTAGCCTCCGGCGCTCTCTTCCCAGCGCACGCATCCGCCCCTGTAGCCACTCACCATTAGAGGCTTCGCGATAACCCTTGTTTATTTTTCGCTTTAGGCGGATCATGGCAGGCATGGAGGGAGGAGAGTGGAGAACACACGACAGATGGTCGCTCGGGCGATCCGCCCGGTCGTGTGTGTCGTGGTCCGCGGTCCCAGCTGGCGTTGGAAGGCTGCGCCGCCTCTACCTATCGCAAGGTCGCACTTGCCCCTTCTCCCACCATGAGGACCAGCGACCGAGCGTCATTCAGGATGAACGCTCGGTCGCTCGGCTAGAGATAACGATCGAAAGGGGTAGCCGAGATGCTACGGAAATGCCGACCCAAGGCGTTTGGTGTCGTTGGCTCGATCACTGTCCTGACGGCGCTGGCGATCAGCGGGACCGTTGCCGCCAGCGCATGGGCAGTAGTAGGTGGTCCAGTGTGGTTAGTTAAAGGGACGGTTCTCGCAGGAGGGGCAAAAGAAACTCTTACCTCCTCGGGCGGGGTATTTAAACTCGACGGCACTACTAATATCGAATGTCAAACAGAGAAAGACACAGGTGAAATCATTGGTACCAATCCAGGCTTAGACTTATCAACCATCACCTTTGAAAAATGTTTCGTCGAAGGAAAAGCGAGTTGTTTAGCAGGTAATGTGACAGCAGAATCAATCGAAGTACATGTCCAGTCGCTCCTTGTGTACCAGCATGAAAAACCAGAAACAACTGAACAGGCGTACGATGCATTCTTCCCGGATAATGGCGAAACTAGCAATAATTTATTCGTCGAATTTACCCTCACCGGGGGGATTACACCTTGCGGGTTGCTTAATGGTTTCAAAGTAAATGTCAACGCTACGGGGTCGCTGGTGACTTTCGACGGTATCAACAAAAAGTGCGGTGCCCTTGCTGAAGTAGGACACTTAAATGGTCTCAGTGAATTCGTCTTATCAGGAGCTGGAGAAGAAACAACTCTGGGGGCTTTGAATTCGAAAGGTGAACCTGAAGAAGCCACCATGTGGAATTCCGAAAAAGGGATTTTCGAAACACTGACGTGCAAACTAGAAGCCTTTGGGGTTGCCTTACAATTAGGAGTATCAGACATCTCACTGGTATCGGGATTGTCGTTTGGATGGGAAGTTTAGAGCTAAGTAAGTAACTAGGACCTGGGTCGGGTGGATAACACTCAAAGCCGCCCGGCCGAGGACCTGCGATTGGTAAGTACCACGGCATTGGTGTTAGTCGGACTAGGAGGAAGATGTGACGAGAAGAGTGGCTTATCGGGCGGTCGGAGAATGCGTCATGTGGCCGAGATGGATCATGTTTCCAGCGGCCATGTTGGTCTGGTTTGCGCTGTGTCCTGCTGCTTCGTATGCCGTAGGGGACGCAAACAACAGCAATTGTCGCGAATCATCCGAAACCTCCCCCGGGTTTCGTCCTTACCTCCCGGACTGCCGTGCGTACGAGTTGGTTAGCCCACCGTATAAGGAGGGAGGTCTCCTGCTGGCCGATCCGGCCGCCATATCGGAAGATGGAGAACATGCAATCGTCGGTGTGGCAGGTGCGACCTCAGAAGTAGAAAACGAGTCGTACGACTCTAACCGGAGCGGCGACATTGTTGTCTATCGTGTCACTCGGTCCGAGACTGGCTGGAGTTATGCGGCCCTGAACCCCTCCGCTGTGCCATATGAGCGCAGTGCGCTGCTCGGTATAAGCGACGACGCCACACTCAGCAAGACGTTGTGGGGTGCGCAGATCGGCACTACCCCGCATAAAGAAGACATCTATATGAGGAACGGAGCAAGCGAACCGGTGCTGGTGGGCGCCGGTGAGATTCCTGGCTTGGCGACTGTGGACTTGGCGGTCGACGAAGAGCTCGCGCTCGTCGGAGCCTCGAGCGACCTGACTCACACAGTCTTCGCCATCACAAGCCAACCTGGATCGAGTGGCGGGCATGTTGACGTCTGGCCCGGCGATACGACGAACAAAGAAGCGTCGTCGCTGTACGAATACACCTACGGTGGTACCCCCAATGTCGAACCGACGCTTGTTGGGGTCAAGAATGAAGGAGTGCTTAAAGGAAGCCCCCACATTAATGAAAGTGCGGAGCTGGTGAGCAATTGCGGTACAGAACTTGGGTCTGGAAAAAGTAACCCTGGAGAAGGTGGCGATTATTACAACGCCGTATCGCAAGACGGCAATACGGTCTTCTTCACTGCCAAGGCCTGCGGAGGCGGGCCTACGGCTGATGAACTGTATGCCCGTGTCGATCAGACTCGCACCGTGGCAATATCGGAGCCTTCGAAAGAAGACTGTGAAGTGTGCAACACCACCACGGAAGTAAAGAGGACGAGCTTTGTCGGCGCATCTAAGGATGGTGAGAAGGCGTTCTTTATGACCGAACAGGCGTTGCTTCCCGGGCAGGAAGGAATGAGCATCTACGCCTATGATTTCTCGGCTCCCCCCTCGAGCGGCGGTAATCCCGATGGGAGGATCTCACTGGTTTCGCAAGGGCCGAAACCTGAAGTCCAGGGAATCGTGCGCATATCGGAGGATGGTTCCCATGTGTACTTCGTGGCTAAGGCCGTGCTAACAGGTGCAAATGCCGAAGGGCAGTCGCCGGAAGCGGGCGGGGATAATCTCTATGTATACGAGCCCGATCCCGCGCACACGGGAATCTCTCACGTTGTCTTTGTTGCAAAGCTGCTCACGGCGGCCCGCGAAGCAGAAGCGATAGCCGAAGAGGAAGCTATCGAAGTCGAGGCTGGCGTCAAGGCCACAGAACTTTTGGAAGCCTATTGCCCCCCGGCGAACATCAATTATCCCTGTTCCGAAGAATTCTACGCCGACCTGGTGCGCGAAATGAGTGTTCTAGGATATTTCGACATCGCAGAAACATTGAACGAGGATGAGCAAGTTTGGCAAAAAGCAGACCAGCGACCGGCCCAGGCTACGCCTGACGGGCGCTTCCTCGTGTTTACGAGCTCTGCCGACCTCACTACGGACGACACAAGTCGAGTCCCACAGATCTTCGAGTACGACTCCAACGGGGGAGTCTCTGGCGAAGGTAGCTTGGTTCGGGTCTCGATCGGTCAGAACGGCAGCTACGGCGCCGACGGCAACGTCAGTCACTTCAGTGAAGCGCCGCAAATTCCCCTGCTGTCATTCGCCTTTTCGGATTTGCCTACGTCGGCGCGGTTCGGCCTCGCCGTCTCAGACGATGGATCGAAGGTGTTCTTCACCAGTGCGGCGCAGCTCACGCCGCTTGCCGTCAGCGGCGAGCCGAGCGTATTTGAGTACAGCAAAGGCAACGTCTACCTACTCTCTGACGGTGCTGATGCGTCGTTAATCGGTGGAGGGGCCCCGACGGTGCAGCTCTATGGCTCCGATGCATTAGGCAGCAATGTGTTCTTCACTACCGCTGACGGACTAGTTCCACAGGCGGCCGACACGGAGCAGACGCTCTACGACGCTCGCGAAGAAGGTGGCTTCGCGGCACCTGTACTTGCGCCCGGGTGCATGGGCGAAACGTGCCGCGGATCGTTTGCCGACGTACCAGCCCTCGGCTCACCGCCGGGCACCTCCACGCAGGTGGCGGGCGACAATCTCGTTGGTGTGCCAGGAGCGAAGCGGACTCCGGTAGCGACCGCCAAATCGCTGCATTTGGCTCGTGCGCTGAAGGCATGTAATCGCTTGCGGCGTCGAAAGCGCGCCCAGTGCCGTGTGCGGGCAAGGAAGCGCTACGGGCCCAAATTGAGCAGCGGATCAGCGCGATCGAGTCAGGACACTGCGCGCCGGCGGCATCGGGATGGGAGGGGGAAGTGATGCCTGCCCAAGTGATGTCTGCCCATGCGATAAAGAAGATCCGTCCGCTGGCTCTCGTGCTGACACCGTTGTGCCTCGCATTTGCGAGCGGCAACGTCGGCACCGTGATGGCGGCGGTGCCGTCAGCCGGATGGTCGGTCGGCTCCGCCGCCGAACCGACGAACTTCAGCGCGTCCGAGACTCAGGATGCGGTGCAGGTGTTCGCGGTGCATGCGACGGGCGGCACGTACGAGCTATCGGTAAACGGTGGGGAAAACCCAGAGGAACTATCGACGGAAGTCAATTGGAACGAATCGGCCGCAGGTCTTCAGGTCAAGCTCGAAAATGTGGCCGATATCGGGATAGGAAATGTTGAAGTTAGCGGAGGGGTAGGCGATGAATCCGGCTCGATGCCTTATTCGATCAGATACGTCGGCGCCTTGAGTGGAAGAGGAAAGTTTCTGCTGCTTCGGAAAAATTTGTTGACCGGTGGCACTAACACGATTACGCAAGAATCGGCTATGAGCGTAAAAGCCTTTGCCCGTGACAGATATACGGTGACGGCGACGAACACAGGCAGTCAACCCACGACGGGGATAACCACGATCGCCGACAATGTCCCGTCACAGCTAGCGGTGGTGAGCGCAAAAGTGGAAGAGCGACCATCCAGGCAGTCAAACGAATGTACGATTTCACCGTCGGTTGTATGTGAATACGGCGAACCGGTTGCTCTGGGCGCAAAGCTAGTGGTGACTATAGTGGTCGCGTCAAAGTCGCCGTCGCTTACCGGTGCAGTGGTAAACAAAGCCGCTGTCAGCGGCGGCGGCGCGGCGGCGTCCGTCGGCGTGAGTGAGTCGACGCCGATGAATACCGGCGCGGCGTCCTTTGAGATCGAACAGTTCGCGTTCGAAGCGAACGGAATAGACGGACAACCTGACATGCAAGCAGGAGATCATCCGTATGGCGTGACCACGACCATAAATCTAAGTACAGTAATGTTGGGTGGTGAAGCTGGCATCGCTCCCTACGTGGCATCCCAGGAAGTCAAGGATGTGTCTGTCGAACTGCCTCTCGGCCTGGTCGGGGACCCGCTAGCTACCGAACGTTGCCCCGAGGTGGACATGACGATTCAGACGGGGGGGACAGAAAGCGGGATAACTGCCTGTCCATCGCAGAGCATCGTCGGCGAAATATGGTTGCGCGCCGAGGGAAGTCAGTGGAGCTTTGGGCCCTACCCCATCTACAACGTGATTCCCGAGCGCGGATATCCGGCCGAGTTGGCTTTCAACGCCGCCGGGTTCGGCCAGCCCATCTTCCTCTTTGCGAGCGTCGTACCGGGTCAAACCGGCTACAAGATGCGTGTAGCGACACCCGGTGCTCTGCGTACGATTAACTTCGATGTCGAGGGCATTGCCCTGACCATCTTCGGCGATCCGAGCAGTCATAAC
Organism: Solirubrobacteraceae bacterium; assembly: GCA_050696555.1. Lineage (GTDB taxonomy): Bacteria > Actinomycetota > Thermoleophilia > Solirubrobacterales > Solirubrobacteraceae > Palsa-744. The sequence continues at coordinate 6,832 of JBOGYB010000010.1, forward strand.
GGTGGCAGCGGTGGGCACATGGCGTTCGTGACGAATCCCACCGCGTGCTCGAATGAACCCGTCGGGAGTAGACTCGAAGTGGTTTCATGGGAGGGAAAAACCGACTCCCGCGAAACGGTCGCCTATCCGCAGGTAAGCGGATGCGACTTGTTGCAGGGTGCGTCCGCGTTTAGCCCGGTGGTCCACGTTCTGCCCGAACAAACGCAGACCGACATCCCCTCCGGCTACGAGGTCGACCTGAAGGTGCCGCAGGCGCCGAATGTGTTCGGTCAACCCGCCGCACCCGAGTTGCGCGACGCGTCCGCGACGTTCCCCGCCGGCCTGTCGTTGTCTCCGGCGGCGGCGAGTGGACCGAACAGCCTTGAAGGGTGTACCCCTGCACAGATCGATTTGCTTGGTACCGAAGTGGGTAAAGGGGGCGCGAGTCCGTATGACGACGGGATGACACATGCCTCGCCAGGGCATTGCCCGGCGAAATCGCAGGTAGGCGATGTCGAAATCAAGACCCCGTTGCTCGAAGATCCGCTGCGCGGGCATGTATATGTCGCAGCACCCAGCTGTGGCGGCGTGACTCAGCCCCCTTGTACCGCGGAAAGCGGGTCGAACGGGGAACTGTTCGGGATATACCTCGAACTGGCCGGCTCGGGCGTGATCGTCAAGCTGCACGGCAAGGTCACAGCCGACCCGATAACTGGACAGCTGACGACCTCATTCACCGAAAACCCGCAACTCCCGTTCGAAGAACTGAAGCTCACGTTCTATGGTGGCCAGCGTGCGGCGCTCGCCAATCCGCAGACGTGCGGCTCCGCGGTGACGAAAACGGAACTGGTTCCGTGGAGTGCGCCGGAATCAGGACCAAACGCCACCCCCACCTCGGTCTTCGAAGTCACCGGTTGTACCAACCCAATGCCGTTCGCACCGGCCTTCTCGGCCGGAACGACCCAAACACTCGGGGGAGCCTTCTCGCCATTCACACTCAGCCTCACGCGCAAGGACGGCGAACAGGACTTTGGGGGCATCGCGGTGACGCTTCCTCCGGGCCTGTCGGGGATGACCTCGAAAGTGACGCGGTGCAATGAAATCGACGCCAACGCGGGCATATGCCCTGAGAGCTCGAGGATCGGCACGGCACACGCTGCCGCCGGGTCGGGTTCGCAGCCGCTGTGGCTGGAAGGCCCCGTGTACTTCACGGGGCCCTACCACGGCGCGCCGTTCGGGCTGTCGGTGGTGATCCCGACAAAGGCCGGACCGTTCAACCTCGGCAACGAAGTGGTGCGCTCGGCGATCACCGTCAATCCGCGCACGGCGCAGGCGACGACCACTACCGAACCGCTGCGTCTGATCCGCGACGGGGTGCCGTTCCGGCTGAAAGCGATCGACGTGACGATCGACCGGCCCGAATTTATCTTCAACCCAACGAACTGCTCGCAGCAGCAGCTCACCGGCAGTATCGCGGGCGACATGCCTGAGGGTTCCCCCGGCTCGGCGGTAGCGGTATCGACACCGTTCGCCGTGACAGGTTGCAAGAACTTGCCGTTCCATCCCTCGTTCCGGGTGTCAACAGATAGCACTACGAGTAAAACGAACGGAGCGAGCCTCGATGTGAAGGTGAAGAGCGCATCGGGCTCTGCGAACATCCACGAAGTGCACGTGAGCTTGCCCAAGCAGCTCCCGTCACGTCTGGACACACTGAAATTGGCGTGCATCGACACTGTGTTCGAGGCCAACCCTGCGGCATGTCCGTCAGCCTCCGCTGTGGGTATGGCGACAGCGGTCACGCCGATATTTGCCCATATCCTCGCCGGCCCTGCCTATCTGGTGTCTCACGGAGGGGCCGAATTTCCCGATCTGGAGATCGTGCTGCAGGCGGAAGGTGTGACCCTGTTGCTCGACGGTAAGACCGACATCAAGAAAAACATCACGATCAGCACGTTCAGCACCGTGCCCGATGCCCCCGTTAGCTCGTTCGAGCTAAGACTCCCCGCGGGTGCGCACTCGGTGCTGGGGGCTCCGGGAGGAAAACTCTGCACAGCGAGTCTCGTGATGCCCACAATCATGCACGGTCAGAACGGGGCGTTGGTGGAACAGAAGACGAAAGTGGCGGTCACCGGCTGCAAGCCGGCGATTAACGTATTGCGCCACAGCGTGAGGGGCTCTACGGCTACGATCACCGCGCGCACGCCGGCAGCCGGTGTGCTCGTCGCCGAGGCCCCGGGCCTCTCGCGGGCGGTCAAGCGTCTCGGCAAAGCCGGCAGCGTGACGTTGAAACTCACGCTCACGAGGGCCGAGCGTAAGTTCCTCACTCTGCATCCGGGGAGGCGCTTGCGCGAGCACATAGAGCTGCGCTTCACGCCGAGGCATGGCCACGGACTCTCGACGGGGGTGACGGTCCTCATCGGCTGATCTTCTCCACACGCGCATGCGGGGCGCCGACGGATGGAATGGGCGCTTCGGCAATCTCCAGAGCGTTGCGTTGCCTCCCTTTCCTCGGTGTGGCGCTCTGGGGATAGCTGAAGTCCCGCGGCGCCTCGCTATCGTTGCGCCACGTGTCGACGATCCCCATGATCGAGTCGGATGGCCGGCCGCCGCGGCCCCTCGGCGGGGGTCCTGCGATCTCCGTGCGAGGGCTCGCTAAGCGCTACGGTGAGATCGAGGCGGTATGCGGGATCGACTTCGAGGTGGCGCGGGGGGAGACATTTGGCTTCCTCGGGCCCAACGGGGCGGGCAAGTCGACCACGATCGGGATGCTCTGCACGCTCGTGCGCCCCACGGGTGGCTCGGCGCAGGTCGCAGGTCTCGATGTGGTGCGCGAGCGCGATCGCGTGAGGCGCAACATCGGTTTGGTGTTCCAGGACACCACACTCGACAATTACCTCTCTGCCGAGCAGAACTTGCGGTTGTACGCCGAGCTGTATGGGATGCCACGCGAGACGGTCGCGCCGCGCATGAAGACGGTGCTGGAGATGCTGCAGCTGTGGGAGCGGCGCGAGAGTCTCGTGGGGACGTTCTCGGGTGGGATGAAGCGGCGCCTCGAGATCGCGCGTGGGCTCCTGCATTCACCCAGGGTGCTGTTCCTGGACGAGCCCACCATTGGCCTCGACCCGCAGACGCGTAGCTCGATTTGGAGCTACATCTCGACGCTCGCGGCAGAGCAGGACATCACGATCTTCCTCACCACCCATTACATGGATGAGGCGGAGTATTGCGATCGTATCGCCATCATCGACCGCGGGAAGATAGTGGCGCTCGACACCCCCGAGGCGTTGAAGGCGAGTGTGGGGAGGGATCGCGTGCAAATTCACACCCCCGACGACGAAGCCGCCATCGCGGCGCTTAGAGAGCGCTTTGGCATCGAGGCACAGATGGCTGAAGGGTCCGTCACGTTCGGTGTGCCCGCGGGCGAGCAGTTCGTGCCACGTCTGTTCGCCGAGCTCGGACAGCCAATCGACTCCGTGAACGTGGCCCGCCCTTCACTGGACGATGTGTTCATGTCCTACACCGGCTCCACCATCCGCGATGCGGAGGAGGGCTCCAACGACATGATGCGCAACATGGCGAAGATGATGAGTCGCTGATGGCGACAGAAACCTCGACATCCGCGACGGTGCAGCAGGGCAGCACGCCCTCCAAGCACGACATCGCCCGTCCACATGTGCCGGCGCGTACGGTACGCAGCGAGCTACGTGCGATCAAGGCGGTGTGGCGGCGCGAGCTGATCCGCTTCAGTCGGGACCGGTTGCGCATACTCACCTCGCTGATCCAGCCGTTCCTGTTCCTGTTCGTGCTCGGCACGGGCCTCTCCACGCTCGTGTCCACGACCACCCACGGGGTGAATTTCCGCACGTTCATCTACCCAGGCATCCTCTGCATGGCTGTGATGTTCACCGCTATGTTCTCCGCCGCCTCGATCGTGTGGGACCGCGAGTTCGGTTTCCTGCGCGAGATGATGGTGGCGCCTGTGGCGCGGAGCTCGATCGTGCTCGGCAAGTGCGTCGGTGGCGCTACGGTGGCGGCCTTCCAAGGTGTGATTGTGATGGCGATCGCCCCGCTCGTAGGAGTCCACTACACGCTCGGGCTCGCGCTTGAGATCTTCGGGTTGTTGCTGCTGCTCGCCTTCGCCATCACCGCCTTCGGGATGATGGCGGCAGCACGGGTTACCCAGATGCAGTCGTTCATGGCGCTCATGCAGATGGCGATCATGCCGATGTTCTTCCTCTCAGGCGCGCTTTTCCCGGTCAACAAACTGCCGCCGTGGCTGGCGGTGCTGAATCGCCTGGACCCGCTCACCTACGCCGTCGATCCGATGCGCCGTGCGGTGTTCGCCCATCTGAACATCTCTCCCCTCGTGCGCCATGCGCTCGCGCCGGGAGTGACATGGTGGGGGTGGCGCGTGCCGGGCCTCTTGGAGGCGGCGATGGTGGCGATCATCGGGCTTGTGATGCTCGTGATCGCGATCGCGGAGTTCTCGAGCGTTGAGTGACGAGGCAGGTCGGCGTTAGCCCGTATTTGCCCGACTCACTACTTCTCGACGGCTTGCATCGCCACACCCAGCAGCGGGTCCTGCGAATCAGCCTCGTGCGCGGCGGCGGCCGCTTGAACGCCCGCCTGCAGGCGCTCAGGTTCTCTGAGCATCTGGCGTTCGGTGAGCGGCTGAAGCAGACCGCGAAGCACCAACATCGTGCCCACCCAGCGTGGGGCCCACAGGCGGTCGGCACGCTTTTCGATGCCCTTCTCGATCGCGTCGATCGCCTTCGAGAGAGGCGCAGGATTGCGCGCGAAGCCGGGGAGTCTTCCCGTCATCGCTTGCGCGGAGGGCTGGGCGAAAGAGGCGCGCACGAGATCGGTGTCGATGAAGCCGAAGTAGGCGCACCCCACGCGCGCGCCGCTCGGCGCGGTCTCTATCCGCAACGCGTCGGTTAGCGCCTCCACCCCCGACTTCGCGGCTGTGTAAGGGCCCATCATCGGTGCGTGCGTCACAGCGGCGAGTGAGGCGATGTTGAGCAGGTAGCCCTTGCGTTCGGTGATGTGGGAGATGAGTGCGCGGTCGGTGCGCCACACACCGAGGAAGTTGACGGCGAGCGTGCGCTCCACCTGCTCCATCGGGGCGGTGGCGAGCGGGCCCGTGTAGGCGATGCCGGCGTTTGCCACCCCCACGTCGATAGCGCCGAAGCGCTCGACGGTTGCGCCAACGGCTCGCTGGAGC